>JBOHHR010000056.1:0-8893 GCA_050725475.1 Gammaproteobacteria bacterium
GAGCAAGATATTCGATGGCTTGATATCGCGGTGGGTTACTCCCTGCTTGTGTGCATAATCCAAAGCTCTTGCGCACTTAAAGACGAGCTCTACCGCCGTCTCCAGCGGCAGAAGGTTCTCCTTTCGACAATGGGCCTTGAGCGTCTTGCTCCCTTCCACCAATTCTGTCACCAGGTAACAGGTGTCTCACTCAATACCCGCATCGTAGACTGCGAGTATGTTGGGATGCTTGAGGGACCCCGCGGTCTGAGCTTCGTTGAAAAACAGCTTGCGATAACGCCTGCCTTCCTCATCATCAAGCTGACTCGCTGTTAATACCTTGATCGCGACATGACGGTTGATATAGGGATCGTGCGCTAAATACACGGTCCCCATGCTCCCACGCCCGATGACGTCGATTAATTCGTACTTCCCCAATCGGGGGCGATCAGAGGGGATCATTGTTTAGACGGTTCTCCTTCTGGGCGATGATGGCCAGGATTACGGACGCTTCGCTGCAGAACGCTCCCTCGTTAGCACCATCCCGGCCAAAGGTCAGCAGAGCGGTTGTGTATGAATATCCCACAACACAAGTCTAGCTCCTCCAACGCTGGAGTGCTGGGATCCAATCTCCTTCCTCTTGCGTGGAAACAGGTGGTGGACCCAGTCAGAGCTTGTAAAAAAATCTGCTGCGCCCGGGATCTCGCGTTCCGGCGGTGCTCGGGATCGGGCGACGGCTAACACGCTGAGTCATATTCCGTGCGATGAGGGGAGCGAATCCCAGCATGATCTTGGACTGATGCTGGCTTCTGATTTCCGCTACTGGCCTGGCCAAAACCGGTCATCCATGATCTGGTCGAAGGCCCAAGGGCATGTTTCCGGGAAGGCGTTTTTATCCACAGCGCAATCACGGGCTGCCTGCAGCCTCGCGTCTCCGTAAGCCTCCGCAAAAGTCTCCTCCAGCACCTGTTTTAGACCCGGACTTTGTTTCAACAGCCGCCTTGTCCTGTGGCGTTGCTCCTCTATGGTCAAGGCCCAGCTTTTGTTCGCTGTGGGTTCTGGTATGTACCGCCATTTCAATAGATGGGCCAGCAACGCGGCCAGCCTGCTTTCCAGTTGTCGCTGCTCGCTCCGCCCCATGTCTTCCAACTCCTCGGCGACCGACTCCCAGTCGACTGCGGTGAAACTTCCCTTGCGGATGGCCTGCGCCGTCTCTGTTGCCCAGGTATAGAAGTCCCGGTCATGCAGTGCCGGTACACTGGCCGGTACACTGGTCGCTGGCGTGGGACTATTCCGAGGTTTCGCGTTCATAATCGAGTGGCCTACTCAAGGCGGGTGCTGGGATCCCCACGCGGCGTTTCCGCCCCGCACGTCCTAAAACGAGTGCTCAATCAGCCATCCATCCCATGAGTGGATGGCTGCCGCGTCGCGTCCGGGGAACCCACCAGTTTTTCTCTGACGCTGATCTTTACTCTAACCTTTCACGAGCTTCAAGCTTTTAAAGAGATAATCGGAGGCTACGCGCGTGTACTGCGCCGATGTCGCGTCTAGGGGTGCAAACGATAACTACGTAAGTACCCTGGCCGTGCTAAGCAGACGAGGTTACCAACTCTTGTACGCAGCGCAAATAGTCCGCCTCGTCGGGCAAAGCGTTTCTGCGCTGTGCGTTCCACAGGGTTTCCGCTAGACAATCCATGACCCGATGCTCCAGCTCGTGGGCGTCGCCGAATCGCTGCAAACCCTGCTGGTAGAGCAGCAGGATCCCTTGCGGCCGATCGGTCATCAGTTGCTCTTGGACCGCGAGGTGCAGGCCCATGTGCAGAAAAGGGTTGGTCACACCATTTTCAGGCAGGTAGCTGCGTTGCAACGCCTCACTGTCTTCCAGGATCCGGTGGTACTCCGGGTGTTGGATGATGATCCCTGCGATCTGCTCTTGCAGCGGTTCCAAGGCCATCGCTTGCCGTTTTTTCCGCCACACGTCGATGAAAAAGCGTCGCGCAGTTTCGCGGTCTTGCACCAGCATGCTCACTCAATTCCTTTCGGTGTTTTTGTCCCCCATTCGCATAAGTCCTCGATCACGCACTTCCCGCAGTGGGGTTTGCGCGCGGTGCAAATATAACGCCCATGCAGGATCAGCCAGTGATGTGCCTTTTTTTTGAACTCTGCCGGAACCACCTTGTTCAACCGTCGCTCTACGGCGAGCACCGTGGGGCCCGCCGCCAGCCGGGTGCGATTTGCTACCCGAAAAATGTGGGTGTCGACCGCGATCGTAGGTAA
Source organism: Gammaproteobacteria bacterium (assembly GCA_050725475.1). Lineage (GTDB taxonomy): Bacteria > Pseudomonadota > Gammaproteobacteria > JBOHHR01 > JBOHHR01 > JBOHHR01. The sequence continues at coordinate 2,257 of JBOHHR010000056.1, forward strand.
ACCAAAGGCCGTATTCAGCACGACATTCGCCGTTTTTCGACCAACTCCGGGCAACGATTCGAGAGCCACTCGCTCCTTCGGTACCTGAGCGCCGTGCTCGCGTACCAGGAGCGTGCAGGTTTCGATGATGTTCCGCGCCTTGCTGTTGTACAAACCAATGGACTGAATATAGCGCTTAAGATCCGCTTCTCCCAGCGCCAACATGGACTGCGGGGTATTGGCGACTTTAAACAGCTCCGCTGTCGCCTTGTTGACCGCAACATCGGTTGCCTGCGCGGAAAGGATCACAGCGATCAACAGTTCGAACGGCGAGTCATAATTCAGCTCGCTCGTGGGGTTTGGATTGTCTTGACCTAAGCGAATAAAGATCTCCAGGCGTTTCCTGCTGTTCATCGGGTTGATTTCAATAGGAGTCATGCTACTCGTTCGTGAGGGTGATGTCAGAGTTTGTGAAAAAATCTGCTGCGCTCGGGATCTCGTGCTCCGGCGGTGCTCTGAATCCTCATGTATTTCACTATACACTCCGGTTGCTCGTCTCATCCTTGAGACTCGCCCCTGCGGGGCTTGCACGCCGTTTCGTTCCCGACGAAACGGTCCTCCGCTCCGGCGGAACACGACCTCCCTTCGCTCGCGACGATTTTTTCACAAGCTCTCAGTCGGGCCTATTGGTTGCCGCCGCCACGGCTTGCACAATATGGAATAGCTCCTGTTCGGTGAGGTAGGGGTGCATAGGGAGACTCAACACATGAGAGGCGGCTTTCTCGGCCACGGAGATTTCTCCTGCTTTTTTACTTACCCCCGCCAGGGCAGATTGTTTCTCTAAGGTGCTGGGGTAGTGAACAGCTGTCGGTACACCGGCTTGCTTGAGCGCCTCTTGTACCCGATCCCTTTCTCCGACCTGGATAGTGTACTGCGCGTAGGCGCTGCTGTTATAGGGTTCGACATAAGGCGTTACGCAGCGGGTGGTTCGCAATAGCTCATCGTAGCAAGTCGCGATCCGGCTTCGTGCCCCGAGCTCGTCTGGGAAGGCCTCGAGCTTGGCCAAAACGACGGCGGCTTGTAGCGTATCCATACGCCCGTTGATTCCCAGGCGCCGGTGCTGATAACGTCCCTCCTGGCCGTGATCGCGGATCTGGCGCAGGGCGAGGGCTAACTTCTCGTCGTCGGTAAGACAGGCGCCTCCGTCTCCATAACAACCGAGCGGTTTGGAAGGAAAGAAGCTGGTACACCCTATGTGCGTCAAGCTGCAAGAGCGGCGCCCCTTATACAACGCCCCAAAGCTCTGCGCCGCGTCCTCCACCACCGGGATCCCGTGGCGGGCGGCAATGGCGTTGATGGGGTCGAGCTCGGCGCACTGTCCGTACAGGCTCACGGCGATAATGGCTCGGGTACGGGGCGTTATGGCATCTTGTAAGAGTGCGGGGTCGAGATTATAGGTGCGTGGATCGATATCCACGAAGACCGGGATCGCCCCCAGCAGCGCGACCGCTTCGGCCGGGGCGATGAAACTAAATGGGCTGGTTATTACCTCATCTCCCCAGCTAACATCAAGAGCAAGGAGAGCCGCGAACAGAGCATCGGTACCGCTAGAAAGCGTTACGCAGTGCTTGACGCCGGCAAAAGCCGCCAAGGTCTCTTCCAGCTCATAAACCTCCGGGCCCAGGATGTACTGCCCATGCGCGAGCACTTTAGCCATCCGTTCTTGAAGCTGTTCCCGGATCGCGGCTTGTTGTAGTCTTAAATCGATGAACGGCATCACGGCGGACACCCTCCCGTCACGAGCAGCGGGCATTATACCTGTGTCGAGAGGCATCTCTGCGGGCCGAATGCAAGCGTGCGATCACAGCCCTCCCTTTGGCGGTTCTGAACAAGCCAAAACGAAAGCGGATTAAAAAGAAATCCTGGGTATTGATTTTTCCCCAGCTTTTCGCTACTTTTGCAATGCACCATTGTTGCGGTGCACTATAAGACATCTCTCAAGCAATAGGAGATAGAGTAATGCAGACCGACTTAGTAAAACAGTGGACCGACATCGGCAATAAGGCGATGATATCTATTAAAGAATTTGGAGATATCAACGCCAAGGCCACACAGAAGCTTACCCAGCAGCAACTGAATTTTATCGATTGCTTCTTGGAAACTGGAGTCAAGCAAATATCGCTGGTTACCGACTCAAAGGGTTACAAGGATTTATTCTCTGGCCAAGCCAGCCTTGCCTCCGAGTACAACGAGGCGCTTATGGACACGCTGCGCAAGACTACCGAGACTTTGACCGAGACTAAGGACGAGCTCAGCGCGTGGTTTGAAAAGGGATGTGAGAGCTTTACGGTTCCCTTGTGGAAGGCTCCAACGCCGGTTAAGACGGCTACTAAGGCCAGCTAGCCTCATGGGGAGAGGGCAAGGCAGATCGCGCGACGCTCCCTTGGAGCTCCGTGCCGGTCCAGGCCAAGGATGGCTTGCCCTGGCCTTCCTCAGAATGGATCGTTGCCCTCATTCTATCCTTTGCCATCCGCGCCAATAGAAACGCTGCTTTCTCCTATCAAAAGGAAACAATCGCCTACAGCACTCCCCTCCCCTCCCCTCTCTATCGCTGCAAGCTAGCCTCAGCTCGATCAATTCAAACGCGTTCTGCAAGCCAATTGGACACGGCGGTCGGGATCAGCTTCTGCGCTTTTCCACTCACATAGATCCCGATATGACCCCCGGGAAACTCCACCGCCGTGTAGTCTTTGGTCCCGACGCAACCCGCCAAGGCCTTTGAGGAGGCTGGCGGCTCCAGGTGATCCGCCGCCGCGTAGATGTTAAGCACCGGCATGGTGATTTTCTTGAGGTCGATCCGCTTGCCCCCGATTTCCACCTCTCCCTTCATCAGGCCGTTGTTCTGGTAGAACTGCTTGATGAACTCCCGAAAAGCCTCTCCCGCTTGATCCGGGCTGTCGAAGATCCATTTCTCCATGCGCATAAAGTTCTTGGCTTGCTCAGGATCATCCAAGGTATCGACCATATCCAAGTATTTCTGCCCCATCAGCCGATACGGCTTTAAGGATAAGAACGTCCAGTTCAACATTTCACCCGGCATATTTCCCAAGGTATCGACCAGCAGATCGATATCGACCTTGCGCACCCAGTGGCTTAGTAAATCGTCCGGAGTGTGGAAATCCACCGGCGTTACGGTCGTGATCAGATTCTTGATCTTGTCCGGATGCAGGGTGGCGTAACAGAGGCTGAACGCACCGCCCTGACAGATCCCCAGCAGGTTTATTTGGGACACGTCGTGCCGTTTGCGGATCACCTCCACACAGCGATCGACGTATCCATTGATGTAGTCGTCCAAGGTCAAGTACCGATCCGCCGCATCCGGATACCCCCAGTCGATGAGATACACATCGAGCCCTTGTTTGAGCAAGCCCTCGATCAATGATCTGCCCTTTTGCAGATCGGCCATGTACGGGCGGTTGACCAAAGCGTAAACAATGAGGATCGGCACCGGATGCAATTGGCTTGCGATGGGCTCGAAACGGTACAACGCCAGCTTGTCTTCACGGTAAACGGTTTCTTTGGGCGTAGCCCCCACATCGATCTCGCCCATTTCGCTGAGATTTTTCAGCCCGTGCGCAAGCTTGGCCCCAAACTCCTGGATCTCTTGCAGCGCGTCGTCCGGTCTTATCTGCAGTGGCAACATCATCAGTCTCCTATGCTCGCGTCGTTATTGGTCAGGCTCTTCTGTACCCTTTTAGGTGGCGCTTTTTTCTTGGTTGTGGTCCGCGTTGGTTTTTTAACACTGACTTGAGCCGGGGGCGCGGAGATTTCCTGCGACGCTCGTTCCTTTGCATTGCGTGCCACGACTTGACGCAGTTCCGCCAGATCTCGTTCCAAGCGCATGATGCTTTCATCGTGTCGTTCCCGATTCGCTTTCAGCTCCACCAGCTGCCGCCTCAACTCCTGTTGGCGGCGCTGAATGGTGTCAAAACCTCGCCGCGTTGGCATACCCAAAGCGCCCAAGCCTTCGTCTGTCACAGCCCGTCCTTGATGCTTCAAAGCCATCAGAGCGTTCACCATGCGTCCGTAGATCTCCGCGTAGTCATCGGTGGAGACAAACTCAAGGTAAACCTCCTCACCGCATTCGACCCAGAGATCATATACATCGCGCAAGCTTTTTAACTCCTCGCCGTGCTCGATCCGCTGAATAACTTGTTCAAGTATGCGTTCAAGCGTGCTGATGCCCAGACGGCCATGTGCGTTTGCATACTCTTGCCACGCGCGCTGGTAATTGACCATCAGTCGCATCGTCTCCTGCACCTGTTCCTGAGACTCCCGGGTATAACCAACCCCAGGTACGGATAAGAAACGCTCCATCCGCTCATGCAGACCCTCCGAGACTTTTTCCCATACCTCGGGCTTTACCGGCTGCAAGAAATCCCCCGGCAGCAACGACGCCCCGGAGACGGTACGGCGCCACGTATCCAAGGGCAAATTCCAAAATGCCGCCAGCCCCCCGACGGGGTCCTCGTGTCGGGTCTGAAAACTGGGAAACGCGGATTTCACCTCCTCGAACCGATCTCGTAATAAGGCTTGCCAATCATCGTTGGCCTTGGTCAGCTCAGAAGCGTTCTTGAGAAACTTGATGAACTCGTCGCTCAACTGAAAAAATGCCTTCCCTTGTGTGACAGTACGCTCGAACAAAGCAGCGGCATCATCATTACCACTGGGATGAAGGAACTTGCTCCACTGATCCAACACCTCGGCCCATGGGTTGTTATTTTTTGGGTTAAGCTTATCCGCCACCTCGCCCTGCATGGCGGTCCAAGTCTCCCAGTATTGCCTCTGGAGCTTCACCCATTCCTGATTCCAAAAGGGGAATAAATTGTGGTCGTTCATGTCCGCCTCGCTGTGTATCGTTGCACACGGTATCTATACCGGTATCCTAGCACGCCTGAATATTGCGTCGCAACATAACATTCGGACATACTCTGTTCCTACAACTTATCATAGTCGGTCCTTTCGGAAAGCCGAAGCCGGGATTTTTCGTGCGATCTGGTATCCTTAGATCTGTCGTAAATAGAGCGGTGATATGGCCGAAATGATAACCAACGACCAGTTAGGCACAGCCTTGCATAGCGCGATCAGGGCGGTCGCCGAGGCGTGCCGGGTAACCCGCCGAGTGCAAATGGCCGCCGAACAAACAACAAGGATTTTAAAGAGCGATCGCAGCCCGGTCACGGTAGCGGACTTTGCCGCTCAAGCGGTGATTGATCACAGGATCACCGAATCCTTTCCGGGGGCATTATTGGTCGGCGAAGAGAGTGCGGAGTTGCTGCGGGAACCGGGTAACGCACTCCTGTGCACCGCTGTGGTGGATGCAGTGAGGCTGGTCTGGGAAGAAGCCACGGTCGAAAAGGTGCTGGAGACCATCGACTGCGGCAACCACGATGCTACGGCCGGCCAATACTGGACGCTTGATCCCGTCGATGGAACCAAGGGCTTTTTGCGGGGTGAGCAATATGCTGTATCTTTGGCCTTGATTAATGCGGGGGAAGTGGTGCTGGGTGTGCTCGGCTGCCCAAACCTCTCCTCTAACCACACCGTGCCCTTCTCAAATCCCGACCCCCAAGGGCTCATCTATTTCGCCACCCGGGGAGGCGGCGCTTGGGTGACCGCCGCCAATGATCCTGAGGCCGTACCGGTTCGAGTCAAACCAGAAGTCGTCCGGGATACAAAGCTCAGGGTATGCGGCTCGGTCGAAAGTGGCCATTCCGATCAGAGCCAGACGGCACAGGTTATGGCACTGTTAGGCGGAGAAAGCGACACCGCCCGCCTGGACAGCCAATGCAAGTACGCCGTAGTGGCCCGCGCCCAGGCGGACGCCTACCTGCGGTTGCCCACGCGAACCGACTACGCGGAGAAGATCTGGGATCACGCGGCGGGCGTCCTCATTGCTTCTGAAGCCGGGATGACGGTGACAGACGCCACCGGGGCCGTGCTGCAATTCTCGCGCGGGCGAGAGCTCTCTGCCAATTCAGGCATCGTGTGCGCCTCACCGGTGTTCCACACACGCATCATCGAGGCGATCAAGAGACTTGCTTAACTCGTTAGCGGATCCTCGGTCGGCCTGCGTCAGAAGTAGGCTTGCGGGTACCCGCTTCGGTCAACCCCTGCGCATGTTCTCGGCTTCGAATACCCGATAGCCCTCCTTCCTCTAGTGCCAGGGACGGCATTCTCAGTCGAGTCTCACTATGTTCAGACATAAAGTTTACGTAAACTTCCCCGTATAAAGACGAGCTACTACCTATGCACATCGAAGCAGAACTGGATGACATTCACGCCAAGCGCCTCATAGAGCTTCAGCAGCGTCTGCAAAAGCCTCTGCCGGAGGTGCTTGCCACCGCCATCGACATCGCATTAAATCAGTCCACGGCAAGGGATGAGGGAGAACCTTCACCCATCTACCAAGCGTTTGAAGAAGCGGGTTTGATCGGTTGCATCGAAACCGATGAGCAACTTTCGACGACCTACAAGCAAAAACTGGATTTCTCACATAAGCATGGCCAGCCGGAATGATCATCGTCGACAGCGGCTATTGGCTGGGATTGCTGGATCGGCGAGATGCCCATCACCCAATGCCGGTCATTTTTAGCAC
>JBOHHR010000057.1:0-4024 GCA_050725475.1 Gammaproteobacteria bacterium
TGGCAGCTCAGCGCTGGCTTCGCTATGGCCCTCGCCCTGCAATGGGTGCAGCAGTTCACGCCCGAGCGCGTGCCGGCTTTATACGACGCCTTTTTCAATCTCCTCGGGATCATGATCGGATTGGTAGCCGGCGCGTTGGTAGCCAACCGGCATTACCACCCGCTGGTCCCTGGCGGATTGTGGCGCGTAGCGACACTGGCGGAGATCCTTATCGCAGGGTGTTGGTTAGGCTATCGTTTATTCCCCTTTGTCCCCAGTCTTGACTGGGGACAAATCAAAGACAGCCTCAAGCCTTTGTTGCTTCATCCCGATCTGTCGTTGGCCGCCATGCTGGACAACACGGCGGGGTGGGCGTTATTTTTCCTGCTCCTTTCTCCGAGACTCGCCAAACCTTCCCCCGGCTTGCTCGTGCTGGCGCCGTTGACGCTCCTGGCGGAAGTCTTGGTTGTGGACAACGTTGTTTCTGTGGCTAACCTGCTGGGGGTGGCGATGGCGACGCTGCTCGTTCTTGCGACACCCGTGCGTTTGCAGCTTCGGGTGATGATCCCGGTAGTGTTGTCTTCGCTTTTATTAAAGGGAATTTTGCCATTTGCTTTGGCATCTCGGCCAAACGATTTTTCCTGGGTCCCATTGAGCGCGTTTTTCAGCGGCTCGCTTTTGTTCAATATCCAAAGCCTGTTGCAAAAACTTTTCTTTTACGGCGGGCTAGTCCTGATCCTGAACCGCGCTGGCCTTGGGCTTTATCTCGCCAGCGTGGCCACCAGCTTATGGCTCTTGCTGATCGAATGCACACAGGTTTTCTTACGCCATCACAGTCCGGAGATCACCGATCCTTTGATTCCTCTGCTCGTGGTTTTTATGATTAAATCGATGTCGAAGCCCTAGGAGCCTGTCGGACTTAGGAAGAACCTACTGCGGCGGTGGGAAATCGGTGACATAGTTTCGATCATTTTCGTTAAATAGTTACCACTATTCGCCTCAAATGATCGAAAATCTGTCCTCGATTTCCCACGCGCCTCGCTACGGCTCCCTAAGTCCGACAGGCTCCTAGAGCAAAAACAGTGTCGCAAGCCCGAGAAAGGACATAAAGCCCACGACATCGGTCACCGTGGTAAGGATCACCCCGCCCGCCAGCGCCGGATCGATGTGCATGGCCTTCAAGGATAAGGGCAACAAAGCTCCCGTGAAGGCCGCGGCAAATAAGTTGATGAGGATAGCCGCCCCGAACACCACTCCGAGCTTCAGGCTCCCAAACCACGCGAAGGCGACCAGTCCCACCACGCTCGCCCACAGCAGTCCGTTCACCACAGCAACCGCCAGCTCTTTAAAAAGCAATGCACGGGCGTTGGAGCCGCTAACCTGGCCCAGCGCGAGACCGCGGATGACAATGGTCAGGGTTTGACTGCCTGCGATCCCCCCCATGCTTGCGACCACCGGCATCAATACGGCGAGAGCGACCAGCTGCTCGATGGTGTGTTCGAAGCGTCCGATTACCCAAGAGGCGAGAAACGCGGTTGCGAGATTGACACCTAACCACATGGCGCGCCGCCTGGTGCTGGTCAGTACAGGCGCGAACATATCGTCTTCCTCGTCGAGCCCGGCCAAGCTCATCAGCGAATGATCGCTCTGGTCACGGATCACGTCGACCACGTCGTCCACGGTGATCCGCCCCAACAACTGTCCGTGTTCGTTGACCACAGCCGCAGAAAGCAAATCGCGTTGTTCAAACAGCTTCGCCACATCCGCCGATGGGGTGCTCACCGCTATTACCTCGGTTTGGGTATCCATAACGTCACTCACCACCGCTTCCGGATCCGCGCAGAGTACGGTGGTCAGCGGAAGCAATCCCAGGTATTGGTTCTCGCGGTCGACGACGATCAGCGTATCGGTTTTGGCGGGCAGCTTACTTTGCCAGCGGAGATAGCGGGTAACCGTTTCCAGGGCAACGTCACTGCGCACCGTGACTACGTCAATGTTCATCAACCCACCGGCGGTGTCTTCCGGATAGGACAGTGCCGAGGCGATCCGGGTGCGATTCTGTGCATCGAGTGACTGCAGCACCTCGTCGACTACTGTGTGCGGTAGATCTTGCAAGATGTCCGCCGCATCATCCGTCTCCAGCTCCTTGGTAACGGCGGCGACTTCTTGCGGCTGCATCTGCTCCAGTAAGGCGGTGCGCACCCCATCCTGGGCATGTGAGAGGACATCACCTTCAAGCTCCGGAGCGATATAACGCCACAGTTCATCACGCTCGCGCGTAGGCAGGCTTTCCAGCAAATCGGCGATCTGGGCGGGATGCAGCCCGGTGAGGGTATCCGAAATATGGGCGGGGTCACCGGCGGCCAAGGTCTGCCTAACCTCTCCTACAACCTCTTCCGCTCGGCTCTGATCGTCGGTGTGGCTCATGGATTTATCTTTTGGCTTGCTACGTTAGGAGTAAAACTAAAATTGTAGCAATAAGCTTGGGGATCTTGCTGCGCTGTCCAATCGTGGTCGGGACGGGGACTGTAAGGCCAAGAAGGGTCATGGCGCGAAAGCCCAAGCAAGCACATAAAGGAAAAAAGCCAGGATAAGCACCGCGTTTATGCCCAAATGCACGCTGACGAGCGTCGCCAGCACCGCGCCAACCACCGAGGCGCAACCGTTAACGCCCCAAGCCCAAGGCATGAGCTCGCCGCCATCCCGTGCGAGACCTGCCATACCTAAGGGAAACGGCATGCCCATGAACAAAGCAAGCGGCGCGATCACCGACAGCGCGAGCAACACGCGGATCCACTCCAAAGCGGCGCCCGATAGCGCAAGGAAAAAGGGCCATCCCAATAGATAGGCGAGGACTATCGCGCCAAGGGCGGCGACCACCCGCCCAAGCATCCTTTTGCGCTCAGAGGGCAGTGCTCCTTGCGTCAACGCGCTGCCGATCCCGGCGAATACCAAGAACCCCGCCAAAACGACAGACACAGCGTACAATGGATGGGCCAAATAGAGAGTCAGCTTTTGGATGAACGCGACCTCGATGAAGATGAAGGCGAGCCCAATGGAGAAAAAGTAGGCCAGCACCCGCCAGGCGTTGCTTTTCCTCCTGAACCTGTGCCTGCTGCGAATGCTTGGCAACAACAGGATCAAAACAAAGCTTGTTAGCACCGCTTGGATCAGGGTCGCCACCAGCACGACATAGCCCAAGTCCAACAGAGCCAGTCCGCCCACCTGGTGCAAACCGAGTAACTCCGGGAACGTCGACCACTTGAAGAAATGGAAGAAATAAGGACGGTCATCGGTGGCTGGCACGATGTTGAACTTGTAATCACGCAGGAAGCGCTTGCTGTCGGCGCCGAGGACGGCGGTCGCCGCCTCGTAGAACAACGGACGCTCAAGCCGATTGTGGCGGTTGGTTTCTTCGGCTTTGATACCGGGAACATAGTCAGTGTCAAACCAGCGGGCGCGAGAGAAGTCTCGGATCACGCCAAGTTCCTGTGCGGTGAACAGGCCGTTCTTCACCAGCAAGACGCTGGCATTCCAACTGCGGACCCAGGCGATGCGTCGCTCCGCCTGTGGGATCCCCAGCCCCCGCAGCGCGTGCACCACGGTGGCGAACAGCTTGAGGTCTTCGCGCGGCGGTATGCGCACCCAGCGGGTAAAGGCGATCAGTCCCCCGGGGGCGAGGTGATGCAGATAAGACTGGACCGCCTCCACGGTATTGGCATAGGTTTCATTCAAGGCATAAAGACCTGCGGAGGCGGTAGTGAAGGCGTCGAGCGGTGGGATCTGAATCAGATCATAACGTTCCTCAGAACGACTGAGGAACCCCCGGGCATCGGCGATATGCACCCGGACCCCTTCGCGCGCATAGATCCCTCCGGCGAAGCCCGCATATTGCTCTCGCACCAATGCGACCATTTGCGGATTAAGCTCCACCGCATCGATGCGCGGCGCGCCGAAATAGATCCCCTGCAAGACATCGGCCCCGCCCCCGGCGCCAAGGATCAGCACACGCGGTTTGCTAAGGAGGTGGTAGGCTAATGCCGAG
>JBOHHR010000058.1:0-4031 GCA_050725475.1 Gammaproteobacteria bacterium
AAAGGGAGCGCAAAGAACCTCGGGGCAAATGCCTTAAGCCGCACCGCAAAGAAGCTGGAATTCCTCGGGCAGCAAGGCGCTACCGAGGCGGCTGCCCAATTGGTACCGAGGTTGGTATCCGAATTCGAGGCGGTAAAAGCGGCTTTGGGTCATGAGATCCAACCCGGGGTGCAGGAGACGCCCGAGAGCACGATTGCGCAAGAAACGCCCCGAGTTCTTGTCGTCGACGATGATCGGGGGCTGCGCCAGACATTGCGCCATGTGCTCAGAGAGAACGGTTATCGGGTTGAGGAGGCGGAAAACGGCGCCAAAGCGCTCGCGTTTTGCAAGCGGCAACTGCCGGATTTGATCCTCATGGACGCCGTGATGCCGGTGATGGATGGATTTACTGCGTGCAACCACATACGGGAGTTAGCGGGTGGCTCGGATATCCCTATCTTGATCATCACCGCCCTGGACGATGATCACGCGGTCGAGAAGGCGTTTTCTTGCGGTGCCAGTGACTATATCGGCAAACCCGTGCATTTTTCTGTGCTGCGTCAGCGGGTAGGGAGGCTGCTTGATGCCTGCTATGCCGAGAAACGGGCGCGCCAGCTCGCCTATCGAGATGGGCTGACCATGTTGCCGAACCGCAACATGTTCCATGATCGCCTGGAAGCAGTGCTCAACGGGCCGCGCGGAGATCAGCATGTGCATGCTTTGCTGTTTCTCGACCTGGACCGGTTCAAGCTGGTGAACGACGCCCTCGGCCATGAGATCGGCGATCTGCTGTTAAAGGCGGTTGGGGAACGGATCCAGGGCTGTGTGCGGGGGGCCAATTCGGTAGCGCGCATCGGGGAGGATGAGTTCAGCGTGATCGTAGAGAACATCAGTTCTGCGGAGATCGCCGGGCAAGTAGCGGAAAAGATCCGAAAAGCCGTCGCCAGCCCCTTTTCCTTCCTGGGACAACAGGTCTACGTCGGCGGCAGCATAGGGATCGCAATTTTTCCCAATAACGCTCAAGATGATAGAACGCTGATCAAGCAGGCCGATATGGCGCTGTCACGCGCTAAGGCCTTGGGTCGCGATCGGTATTGTTTCTACGAAACCGGAATAGGGGCCTCGGTTTCCAAACGACTGGAGATGGAAAGCGAGTTACGGCGGGCTCTGGAACGCGACGAGATTACCCTTTTCTATCAACCTCAAGTGGACCTCAAGAGCGGGAGGATCACCGGCATGGAAGCGTTAGTGCGCTGGCAACATCCAGAGCGCGGCGTGATTTCGCCTGTGGAGTTTATTCCTCTTGCCGAGGAGAGCGGCCTGATCGTTCCGATGGGCGAATGGATAATGCGCCAAGCGTGCAAACAAGCTAAAGCCTGGATAGATACTGGGATCTCGAAACCCATTACCGTTGCGGTTAACGTTTCTGCCCGGCAATTCGACCAGTTAGAAGATTGCGTCGCTCGGGTCTTGGACGAGACCGGTCTCGATCCCCGCTTTCTTGAGCTTGAGCTCACAGAAAGCTCGGTGATGCACGACCCAAAAGGGATGGTGACCAAGCTGCGCTGTTTGAAGGAAATCGGGGTCCAGATCTCGATCGACGATTTCGGAACCGGTTACTCCAGCTTGAGCTACCTTAAGCACTTTCCTTTCGACAAGCTGAAGATCGACCGATCCTTTATCAGCAATGTGACCGTTGATCCCGACGACGCCGCGATCGCCCTCACTATCATCTCCATGGCCCACAGCCTTAAGCTCAAAGCGCTTGCTGAAGGTGTGGAAACCGAGGGTCAATTGCTCTACCTGGCACGCCAGGGATGCGATGAGATACAGGGCTATTACTTTTGTAAACCGCTTTCCAAGGACGCAGCAACGCAGCTATTGGAGCGAGACAAGCGACTTGTTTTCAACAAGTTTAACAAGCCTAGCCGGCAGACAGTTCTGATCGTAGACGATGATCCGGTGGTGCTGGCTCTGCTATCTCGCTTGCTCGAGCAAGACAACCGCGACGTGTTGAGTGCAGACAGTGCACGCGCCGGGCTGGAACTGCTGGCGATCCACGACGTGCAGGTTGTGGTCTCCGACCAGATCATGCCTGAGATGGATGGCATCGAATTTCTAAGTAGAGTGAAAGAGCTCCATCCGGAAACGGTGCGCATCATACTAACGGGCCATGCTGAACCCGAAACCATTACCAAAGCGGTCAATAAGGGCTGGATCTACAAGTTTATGAGCAAGCCTTGGGACGATGAAGACCTGCGTGCTCAAGTGAAAGAGGCATTTACGCATTATTATCGCTCGAGCAAGCTAAAGCCGTTTATTAGGCGAGCTTCGTAAACATACGGCCGGTGTTCGCCGTCGGGCAAAAGCAGTTCCGAATTAAGCCTCTTGCTGCGGGATTTGAAAATTTGGACGGAATCCTGCAACACCCCGCCTCGAAGGGGTAGAATGACGGCGGTTTTCGCAATAAGGTCATCGCCGCTTATGCGCAGGTTTCCGTTCGTGAGCTGTCTTCTGGTTGCTGGGTGTGTGCTCGTTTTTTTTGGCCAGAGCCTTGCCGGGGATTATCGCAATCACGTGTTGATACTGAGCCTCGGGATGATCCCGGCGGTGCTTTTTGACCGCGCTCTGCTGTCTCCAGAGCTTCTGAATATCCCTCCTCTATTGACCCTGGTTACCCACCTGTTTGTGCACGCTCGCTGGCAGCATCTTCTGGTTAATATGGTTTTTTTGGGCTTCTTTGGAAGCCGGGTGGAAGGAAAACTGGGGCGATTGCGGTTTCTGGCTTTTTTCCTTTCCTGCGGAGCGTTTTCCGGTTTAGCACAGGCAGTCACCGCGCCCGGCTCCCAAATCCCGCTCATCGGTGCGAGCGGCGCTATTTTTGGGATCTTAGGCGCGTGTCTTCCCTTGTTTGCGCACAAGCGTGTTATGACCGGTGCGCTGGTGTTTTATTTTTTTACCCAATTCGCGGCATCTTTTCTCATGCAGCCGGGTAAGAACGACGACGTGGCGTGGGTGGCGCATGTCAGCGGATTCGTCGCGGGAATGGCGCTTGTTCCTTTGTTTATCGGGAAAGGCTCCGCTGTGTTGAAATCCCAATAATATGAGTATTATTAAACGCTAATCAAACGCTAGGTATGCAGATCCGAAGTTTACTGATCCCCACCGATTTCTCGGACCTTGCCGAGCACACCATGGATTACGCGCTTGGACTGGCCGTGGCGCTAAACGCCTCCGTCGAGCTTTTGCACGTGCACTATTCGCCCGCGCTGTCCCTGCAGGACGGCGACCTCGCTATGCCGTTCGACCCGGCGCTAGAGGCAGAATACGAAGCTAACGCGCAACAACGCCTAGACACGTTGGCGGAAAAATACCGAGCGTCTGGGGTAAAGGTATCAGGGCGCTTGTTGTCGGGAGTACCCTATGCGGAGATCATCCGCGTCGCCGAAGAGGGAAGCGCCGATCTTATCGTCATAGGCACCCACGGGCGAACCGGCTTAGCGCATCTGTTGATGGGAAGTGTGGCCGAGCGCGTGGTACGCAGTTCGCCTATTCCGGTTCTAACCGTACCCTCTGCGGAGCGCGCCCGCCGGGCTTACTAGGAGCCAGCGAGGCGCGTGGGACATCGAGGACAGATTTTCGATCATTTGAGGCGCATAGTGGTAACTATTTAACGAAAATGATCGGAACTATGGACCGATTTCCCACCGCCGCAGTAGGTTCTTCCTAAGTCCCACAGGCTCCTAGTGAGCCGGGCGGGTCGTCATTCTGAAAGACTCCAACTAAAGGGCGAAAAACTCGTCGGGGAGTTTTTCACATCGTGAAGCAAAAATACGATTTTTGCTTTGCTCCATAGTTCAAACAGTTGTTTGAACTGTGTGCAGCCTATCCCTACCACCGGGCACTTCGAATTAATCGAGCGCCCCAAGAAAACTCCGCGCGCCATCATTTCCCTCCCAGCCTTAGGCTCACCAAACTCCATTCTCCGTCCTCATCATCAGCGCCTCCGGTGTATCGCACCACGCAGTGGTAAATGTCATGCTCTCCAGCCG
>JBOHHR010000059.1:0-7099 GCA_050725475.1 Gammaproteobacteria bacterium
TGGACTTGGCCCAGTCAAGCAGCGCCGTGGCGAGCGCTCCCGACTGCGAGACAAAAGCGATGGTGCCCGGCTGCGCGGCGGTGTGGGCAAAACTCGCGTTCACTCCGAGACCCGGAATGAGCAGGCCCACGCAGTTCGGTCCCAGGATGCGCAACAGATGCGGCCTTGCCGCTTTCAGCATCGTCTCCTGAAGGCTTCGTCCCTGGCCGTCCTTGATTGCTGCAAGTCCCGCGCTGAGAACCACCGCCGCCTTGGTGCCACGGCTCCCGAGTTCAGCGATCAACCCCGGCACGGTTTGCGGCGGGGTGCAGATCACGGCGAGATCCGGCGTTTCTTCCAGGCTCGCGACACTCGGAAAAGCGCGCACGCCGGCTACCTTCCCGTATTTGGGGTTGACCGGCGTAATGGGTCCGCTGAAGCCGCCTTGAAGAAGATTGCGCATCACGGTGGCGCCCACGCTGTGGGGCGTATCGGAGGCGCCGATGACCGCAATGGATTTGGGCTTGAATAAGTATTCGAGGTTGCGGATTGTCATTGTATGTACTTTGGGCCGCCGCCTTATAACGCGTTACGAAGCCATAACTCTGGCATAGGGAATCAGCTTCATCGCTTCAAACCAAAGCACGCCATGATTGGCGGCTGTTTCCCTCATCCCACCAGCGCCATCGCGATCATGAAGTAGATCAAAATGGATGCGAGGTCCTGAGTGACCGTTGCCAGTGGACCACTACCAAAGGCCGGGTCGCGACCGAAAGCATCAAACAGCCAGGGGAATGCCATGGCGGCTACGGTCGCCGTGGAGCAAGCGGCGAACACGGACAGCCCCACGCAAAGCGCCACCTCTGCGTCGCCCCAGCGCCACCACACCAGGGGACCGGCGACCATTCCGAGTGTTAGGCCGATGGCCAAGCCGGCCAGCAGTTCGCGGCCCACCATCCGCCCCATCCCAACCCCGACGGATAGGCCCCGGACCACTACCGTCTCAGTCTGGGTGCCGACCGCATCGGCTAGGTAAACGATCCCCGGGATGAAAAAGGCGAGCATAACCTTCTGCTGGAGCTGGGCCTCGAACCAGCCGACCAAGTCTGCCGCGAGCAGCGCTCCCGCCAGTCCCACGAACAGCCAGGGCAAACGGTGCCGGAAGCGGCGCTCGACCGGCTCCTCACTGGTGGCCCGGGCCGCGGATGTACTCTTCAAGAACCCACCCAAGCGGGACAGGTCTTCCTCGTGCTCCGACAGCAACACGGCAAGCAACCGGTGGGGCGGGATGATCCCCACGAAACGGCCTTCGCGGTCCACCACGGACAAGGCCGACTCTCCATGACGGACCGCGTGCCAGGCGGCGACCTCTTGGTCGACCTCCGGTCGCACAACCGGGGCTTCGCGGTCCATGAGACTTCCTAAAGTGGAATCGCCGGCCGCCGCCAGCAGGTCCTCGATCCTTAGGATCCCGAGGAATTTGTCCGCCTCGCAAACGACGATATGGCTGGCGCTCTCGAAGCCCCGTCCTACCAGAGCCCGTCGCAGATCCTCGGCTCGGTCGCCGGGTGACGCTCTGGGAACCTGTATGCACACATGCGCAACAGCGCTTTCAAAGCTCACGCGGCCGTTGGCGACAAGCAAATCAACCGTCATTCATCCTCCTCCCCCAATTGAAGAAGACCACATATTACATTGCAAACTCCGCTAGCCATCTGGGCTGATCGGCACAGCTTGGTGGCGAACAGCCTGGGAATGCGTGTCCTAGAAACCCCATAGTTTGCCCATGCGGCCGCCGTCTGGGTCGCAAACAGCGCGGGCCTCGCGCGCCTGCCTGACGGCCTCCCGCGCGCGCGCCCCGTCGATTTTGAGATCGCGGCCGTCGACATTTTCGAGGAGGGGCTGCTCATGGCCCCCGTCTCCGCAATCCCGCGGCTCCTCGCACGGCACCACCTGGGCTTCGACGACATCGCTCTATCAGCTCCCCAAGGCCCGGCCCGACGGGCACACGGTGTTCTCCGTATTCTTCCCGGCTGGTCCCGTGTTTACCGTCCTATCCGCGGGCACTACTCCCTCGTCTTGGTTAGACCCTGCGCCTTGAGATGTGCGAGTACTTGGTTGCGACGGACCTTAAGAGTCGGCGTCAACAGCCCGTTTTCCACGGTCCATGATTCCAAGCTCAGGGTAACACTCCGCACTTTCGCATAGCCTGGAAACGCGTGCAGTCGCATCGCAATTTTGTCTAAGATCGTCGCCTGGATCTGTGCCTGGTCAAGTGTGGCCGGGTCGTTCGGGTCGAGGCCAAGCTCACGCGCATATTTCGACCAGTGATTTGGGTTTAGCACAACGCTCGCACTCAGATAGGCCTGACCTTCTCCCGTCACCATCACTTGCTCGAAGAGCGGATCGAGGGTAATCGCGCGTTCCATACTTTCTGGGGCAATCTTTTCACCATTGGCCATCACGATGATCTCTTTAATTCGGCCAGTGATATAGATATGGCGATCCCCGATCCGCGCTTGGTCGCCGGTGTGCAGCCATCGGTCGCTGTCGATTGTCATCGCGGTCAGCTTTGCGTCATCCCAATAACCTGACATGACGCCGGGACTCTTTACAAGCAGCTCATCATCGTCACCGATGCGCACCTCCACGTCCTCGAGCGGAGTGCCGACGCTGAAGGGGTCATTATCGGTGAGCGCATTTGCGCTTACCACGGGACTCGCCTCGGTCAGACCATAGCCAATTGAGATCGGGAATCCTAAACCGATAAACACAGCCGCGAGATGTGCATCCAAGGGCGCTGCCCCGCAGCTGACTATGCGCAGAGAATCGCAACCTAATCCAGCGCGGATCCGCTGTGCCACGAGCCGATTAAGCAAAGGCCATAAGAGTAACGGCCAGCGCCAGCCCTCTCGACCCTGTAGGTACCGAAAGCGCTGCCACCCGATGCGCCTGGTTAGCTCAAACAGGATTCTTAACGGGGTGTTTCTTTCAAGTTTCGATTGGAGTCCTCCGTAGAGTTTCTCGAGGACCCGAGGCACCACCAATAAGACGGTCGGCCGGACCTGTAGGAGCTCTTCAACGAGCTGCTAAGGCGAGCGTGCGTATGCCACCAGGGCACCCGCCATCATTGGCAGGTAGTAGCCAACCGTGCGCTCGAAGGTGTGCGATAGCGGCAAGAAAGACAGAAATCCATCTTCTGGGCAAATGGAGAACCTTCGCATGAGCGCATAGGCGTTCCACAATATGTTTCGGTGGCTGAGCATCACCCCTTTGGGGCGACCGACCGTTCCCGAGGTATATACGATGGTGGCGAGATCATTGGGGCCGCCGGCATGAATCGGAGCTTCCTGATCGGCAAGAGATAACCATGTGTCAATGTCGCACAGACGTGCATCGCTCGATTCGGTCGCATGGGGCACGACAGTAAGGACGCGCACCAACCCCGCTAAATGATCATGCACGGCCTGATGATCATGCACCGCCTGCAACCGCTGCCAGTCTTCCGTATCGCCGAGCAGCAGCACTTTTGCGCCCGCATCTCGGATCATGTAGGCAATATTTTCGGCACGATCGTTGGTATGCAGGGGGACGACGACAAGACCTCGCCCTAGCGCTGCTTGCTCAAACATGACCCACTCCGGCGAATTGCGAAGCATCACGGCGACGCGTTCGCCAGGTTGCAACGGTTCGCGCGCCAATGCGGCCCGCCAGCGCGCGATATGCGTGCCCATCTCCTGCCAGGATAGCCCCTTCCAGGTGCTCGCGGCAGGGTCGAAATAGCGGTAAGCGATGGACTGCGGCGTCCGCGACATACGCTCCTGAAAAAGCCCGGCGAGCGTATAGGCAGCCTGCGGGGTAATGTGGTCAATACTTCGAGTCAACGGAATGGCTCCAACATTCAGACACGACGCCGGCTAGGCCGGACGCTTGCGCATCAGGTTGAGCAGGCTTCCGGACAAGATCATCTCGACTTGTCGTCCCGTCAATGCATGTTCCGCGAGGTACGTTTCTCCTTTGGTCTTGTTGATGACCTTTACCGGGATTCCTTGTTGGATGGCTGCACGGATATCTGGAAGACTGAGGACGTCGTCTTGGTCGATTTTTTCCCAGTCATTCGGATCCGCGAATGTCAACGGCAGGATCCCAAAATTGATCAAGTTTTGGCGGTGAATGCGGGCAAAGCTTTTCGCAATGACAGCCTTGAGTCCCAGATACCGCGGCCCAATGGCGGCATGCTCGCGGCTTGAGCCCTGGCCGTAGTTTCTGCCGGCGACGATCAGGCATCCCGACACCAAGTGCTGCATCGCCCGGTGATAGAACGTCTCATCATGCGCATAAGCGCCGCCCGCGCGCATTTCGGCGGCGACCCAAATCGCTTCCATCGTCTCCTGCTGCGTCGCGCCGTGCTTGACCGCAAGCTCGGTGTGGCCGCGAATGCAGTACGGACATTGGGTCACGTGCGAAAGGGTTCGGGCTAGCTCGATATCCATGACCACACCTTTGCCAACGTTTTACATGACTAGCATATTATATTATCCTGGAACGAATACTTTTTCGTTTGTGTAATACAAAAAATTGCCTTGGATAGCCACAATGTTCCAAGGACTAAGGTAGTGGAAAGCAGCCTAGGATCTGAACTGAGATCGTCATAGGGCGCGCGGTCATCGCTGCGAGTCCGCCGTCGTAGCGTTCGGGTGGATGTCGACCGCGCTAATTGGTCTTGTTTCTGTTGAGTCTGATCCACCGCTGCTCTAAAAGGGCTGTGACAGTCTTGGACAGGGTCTGGAGTATGCTGTAGCGAAACACAGCATTATATCTGGACTAGAGGTCTGTACGCTGATGCGCTGATGTTGTCAGACATTCCTAAACATTGATCAAAGGGGAGGAGTAGCTATCAGCGTTTTAACCCTGCCGGTCGCGGCTTTTGTACGGTTTCGACATTGGCCACGGTCTCGACTACGAGAGCGTCTTTGACCTGGGATTCACCGACCAAGACAGGCGCGATCTGGTCGGATACCTGAGGTCGCTTTAGGCGGAGCAGAGGCGCCTCCTGCGCGATGAATGTCGATAACGGTTCTGCTCCGAGATAACGCCAACAGCCGGTTTAGGAGGCGAGAAATGCCATACTACAAATACTTGATCGTCGGTGGTGGAATGGCTGCGGATGCGGCTGTCCGAGGCGTCCGTGAGGTAGACGCCAACGGAACGATCGGTCTTATCTCGGCCGAGCCTGACCCACCCTACGACCGTCCCCCGCTTTCGAAAGGGCTATGGCAGGGAAAACCCCTAGAAAAGATTTGGCGTGGCACGGCCGATCGAGACATAGCGCTGCACCTTGGGCGAGACGCCCACAAACTCGAACTGCACATCAAAAGTGTCATTGACGATGAGGGCACCAGCTACACCTTCGACAAGCTGTTGTTGGCGACGGGCGGAGCCGCCCGAAAGCTTCCTTTGGACAACGAGTCGATCATCTATTTTCGAACGCTGGAAGATTACCGCCAACTACGTGCGCGCACCAAGAACGGGCAGCGATTTGGCGTTATCGGCGGCGGGTTTATCGGGTCGGAGATCGCAGCCGCCTTGGCCATGAATGAAAAAGATGTCGTGATGATCTTTCCCGAGGAGGCCGTCGGCAGTCGTGTCTTTCCGCGGGATCTGGGATTGTTCCTCAATGATTTCTACCGCGACAAAGGCGTGCAACTGGTTACCGGAGAAACGCTCGTCGGTGTAGAGACGCGCGGCGCGCAATTTCTGCTAAAGACCAAGAGTGGCCAGGAGCACTGGGTAGACGGTCTCGTTGCGGGGATCGGCATTCAGCCCAACATCGCATTGGCGCAGGCAGCGGGCTTGGAGGTCGACAACGGCATTGCGGTGGATGAGTTTTTGCGCGCCAGTCATCCAGACATCTATGCGGCGGGCGATGTCGCCAGCTTTTATAATTCCGCCCTAGGGAAACGCATGCGCGTCGAGCACGAGGACAATGCTAACACCATGGGGCGATTGGCGGGCCGCAACATGGCAGGTAAGCCTGGTCCCTATCATCACTTGCCGTTCTTTTACTCGGATCTCTTTGAGCTCGGATACGAAGCAGTAGGGGAGTTGGACTCGCGGCTCGAGACCGTGAGCGACTGGCAAGAGCCGTATCGCAAAGGGGTTGTCTATTACCTCCAAGATAAGCGGGTGCGCGGTGTTCTGCTGTGGAACGTGTGGGAGCAGGTCGAGGCGGCTCGCCGACTGATCGCCGAACCGGGCCCATTTGCGCCGGTAGACCTCAAGGGCGCCTTACCGGCCTGACTGTCGAGTTGTAGCAAAGGAAAGAAAGTTTGAAAAGAATTACCAGCTTACCGAAGAAGAGAAGGTGCAAACGCCAGCTCTTATCTACCGCGACTTGAGGGGAGGCGACAGAATGGGACATCTACGCGGACGTATAGACTTTTCGACTTTTCAAATGTTATGCAACATTGCTGGGAGCCGCGGTCACTGGTGGCGCGTATTTCCGCGGCGACCCAAATCGCTTCCATCACTTCCTACTGGGTTGCGCCGTGCTTGAGCGCAAGCTCGGTGTGGCCGTGAATGCCGTACGGACATCGGGGGACGTGCGCCACTGCGACCGAAATAAGCTGCTTGGTCTGGTTAGCCAGGCCCAAGTCATGGTGGGAACGTTCAACCCGACCTCAGGGGCTCCATTTGGTGAGGAGGCGTGAGGGGAGGGAAAGTTCGTTATGCCGGATGCCGCCAGGCGCATTGGCGGCAATGCCGGTCAACCTTTTTGAAGGAAGCGCTTCAAAACCAGAGCGCCATTGTGCTCCTCATCTCGCGCCGCGTAAATGAGGGTGATCGTGCCTGCATTGGCTTTTCGCTTGAGCAGCTTGATCAGATCGTTGTTGTCCTTGAGTTCCTTTTGGTAACGCCGGCGGAACTCATCCCACTTATCCGGATCATGCCCGAACCACCGCCTCAGTTCCGTGCTCGGCGCGACATCCTTCAGCCACAAGATCTATCTTGGCCCATAGCTTGGTCAGCCCGCGCGGCCAAAGCCGCTCGACGAGGATGCGCTCGCCGTCATCCTTGGCGGGTTTTTCATAGGCCCGTTTCAGCTTGATCATCCTGGTTC
>JBOHHR010000060.1:0-5196 GCA_050725475.1 Gammaproteobacteria bacterium
ACTTGTTATAGCGGTGATCAAACCCTTTAAGCTCGATGATGTGCGCGAGGCGCTATCGGAAATCGGGGTCCAAGGCATGACCGTTACCGAGGTAAAAGGCTTTGGGCGTCAAAAGGGACACACAGAACTATATCGGGGGGCTGAATACGTAGTCGATTTTCTGCCCAAGGTGAAGATCGAAGTCGCGGTGGCCTCGGATCAACTTGAACGGGTGATTGAGTCGATGCGCAACGCAGCCAACACCGGCTCTATCGGCGATGGCAAGATATTTGTCTACGAGCTTGAACAAGCCATCCGCATCCGCACGGGGGAGATCGGTCCAGACGCTTTGTGACAAGAGTTCCGTTCAGTGTGGTGACCAACGATCGGCCGGCACAAAATAGCGTTCGACCAAGTCGGGATCGTCGATGTGACGATGGCCGACAAAGCGGTGGCATGATGGCCCCATTGCCGCATCGCGCCGGGGCTGCGGATCCCCATCGGCCACCCTGGCCCACCATTCCAACTCCCGCGTGAGATCTACCCAGAAGATGAATCCCTCCGCTGAGAGCTGGTAACGATAACTCGCCAGAAAACGGTCGACCCGCAGATAGGGAAAATCCTTGATTCGCTGGGCCTCGGCATCCGCTACCCCGGATTCAAGCACCGCCCGGTCAACGCTTTGAAAAAAGGCGCAGACACTCCTTCCGCGCGACGGGTTCACGGGAATCCTCGGATTGCAGGGTTGCGCAACCGGTCAGAGCAACGCACGTGAGCACAACCAGGGCAGTAAGCGATAGATAGGAATGCATGTTAGCGATCACCGCTTTCCCTCTATTCGGATCGTAAAAAACGCTTAACACACTTTAACTGGAAAAAGCTTGCTGAAAGGTGTAGCGTAACCTACCTCGATCCCGATCCGCGAGGTTGAATGGAGCGTAGACTATTTATTAAGACATTCGGTTGTCAGATGAATGAATACGATTCCGCGCGCATGGCGGATATCCTGGCCGCAGCGGCGGATCTAACCGAAGTCGCCGACCCGGCGCAAGCCGATGTCTTGTTGCTCAACACCTGTTCCGTGCGCGAAAAAGCGCAGGAGAAGCTATTCTCAGAGCTCGGACGGTGGTATGGGTACAAGAAGAACAATCCCGACCTGATCATTGGCGTGGGGGGTTGTGTAGCCAGTCAGGAGGGGACCGGCTTGTGGGAGAGGGCACCTTACGTCGACCTTATTTTTGGTCCACAAACCCTGCACCGGTTGCCCGAGATGCTGGATGAGCTGCGGCGCACACGACAGCCGGTCATCGATATCTCCTTCCCGGAGATCGAAAAATTCGATCGCCTGCCGGAACCCAGGGCAGACGGTCCCAGCGCCTTTGTCTCGATCATGGAAGGTTGCAGCAAATACTGCACGTTCTGTGTGGTCCCCTATACCCGCGGTGAGGAGTTCAGCCGACCTTTCGATGATGTCATCAACGAGATCGTGGGGCTCGCAGAGCAGGGCGTGCGCGAAGTCACCTTGTTGGGCCAAAACGTAAACGCCTACCGCGGATTAAAGCATAACCGTGAGGTGGTGGTTCTGGCTCTGCTCATTCGGTATATAGCGGCCATAGACGGAATTGAGCGCATCCGCTACACGACCTCCCACCCGGTGGAGTTTTCCGAAGCCTTGATCGAAACATACGCCGATGTGCCGGAACTGGTGAACCACTTGCACCTGCCGGTTCAAAGCGGCTCCGACCGCATTCTGGCCCTGATGAAACGCGGGCATACGATCCTGGAATATAAATCCAAGCTGGGGCGCCTGCGCGCCGTGCGCCCTGAGATCTCCATCTCATCGGACTTCATCGTCGGTTTCCCCGGTGAGACGGAGCGGGACTTCGAAGCCACCTTGGAGCTGGTCGCCCGGATCGGCTTCGATCACTCGTTTAGCTTCATCTTCAGCGCCAGACCCGGCACTCCGGCCGCGAGCCTCCCCGACGCGGTGCCGTTGGAGGTAAAAAAGCAACGTCTCGCGACCTTGCAGGAAAGGCTGCGGCAAACCGCCACGCGCATCAGCGAAGCGATGGTCGGAAAAGTGGAACGGGTGTTGGTAGAAGGTCCTTCCCGTAAGGACCCGGCTCAACTTTGCGGCCGAACGGAGAATAACCGTGTGGTCAACTTCTCAGCCCCCACCGCCACCGCGGGAGAATTCCTCGATATCTTGATCACGAAAGCCCTACCGAATTCGCTGCGAGGCGAGCTCGTGGCCGGCACCGCAAGATAACAAACGCGCCACCGAAACGCTGCCGAATTTGAATTCTAGCACCCAATCGCTTGCCGACATCACCCTGGAGCCCCTGGACAACGAGCGCTTGGCCAACCTCTGCGGGCAGTTTGACGAGCACCTGCGTCAGTTGGAACGCAACACTGGTGTTGAAATAAACAGCAGGGGCAACGCTTTTCGTGTGGTCGGCGCACCCAACCCCGTGCGTACCGTCGGGCGCATCATTCGCGAGCTGTACGATGCCACACAAACCACCGTGCTGACGCCGGCCGATGTTCATCTGTGTCTGCAGCAGGCGGGGATGGAGGAAGCCCCGTCGTTTGATTCCCGAAGCGGTATTGTTATCCAGACCAAGCGCTGCACGGTGAGGGCGCGCGGGACCAACCAAAGGCTCTACGTGACCGCGATTCGCCAAGGGGACATCTCTTTCGGCATCGGTCCCGCGGGCACTGGGAAAACGTATCTTGCGGTCGCCTGTGCGGTGGAAGCGTTGGAATCCGAGCGGGTGCGCCGCTTGTGCCTGGTGCGCCCCGCCGTAGAGGCCGGAGAACGGCTGGGGTTTTTGCCTGGAGACATGGCGCAAAAAGTAGATCCCTATCTGCGGCCCCTATATGACGCGCTTTACGAGATGCTGGGTTTCGAGCGCGTAGCCAAGCTCATCGAGCGCAACCTCATCGAGGTGGCACCGCTTGCGTTTATGCGCGGACGAACCTTGAATGAGTCATTCATCATCCTGGATGAAGCACAAAACACCACGGTCGAGCAAATGAAAATGCTGCTCACTCGGATCGGATTTGGCTCAACGGCTGTGGTGACTGGTGATATCACCCAGATCGACCTTCCGCGCGAACGCCCCTCCGGATTGTGTCACGTAATAGAGGTATTGAGAAACACCGAGGGGATCAGTTTTACCTTTTTTAATTCCAAAGATGTGGTGAGACACCCCCTCGTGGCCCGCGTCTTGGATGCGTATTATGCCTATGAAAGCGGCCGGGATAAGAAGCCATCTTCACACGATAGACCCGCACGTTGAGCTCGACGTCCAATACGCGACACCCTGCACCCCGGTTCCTTCGGCGGCCCAACTGCGCGTTTGGGTAAGAGGCGCCATAGCGAGCCATCGCGAGCGCATATCATTGACCGTCCGCATCGTCGACGAAGAGGAAGGGTTGGATCTCAACCGGCGTTGGCGCAATGGCGAAAAGGCCACCAATGTTCTGGCCTTTCCCTGTTCGGGGCTGGAAGCGATCATGCCTGATTTTTTAGGCGACATCGTGCTGTGCGCCCCGGTGGTGGTGCGCGAAGCCGCAGCTCAACATAAGGCGTGGGAGGCGCACTGGGCGCATTTGGTTATCCACGGAACTTTGCACCTGCTCGGTTTCGACCATGCGGTACCGGCACAAGCCACGGAGATGGAGGAAGTGGAACGCGCCATACTGCATGGCTTGGGCTATTCCGATCCCTACCTTCTTTCTACCTGACAATAATGAACGCTCGCCCGGAGAAAATTCCCTCGGGGGGTTGGATCGCCCGCCTGCTAAAGCGTAAACCAGCCGTCCCCGCCGACCGTGATCAGCTTGTCGAGCTGTTACGCAATGCCGAACACGGGCATCTAATTGATCCTGAAACGCTAGTCATGCTGGAAGGCGCCCTAAACGTGTCCCAAATGCGTGTTGGAGACATCATGATCCCGGCCTCGCAGATGGTGGTGATCCAAGAAAGCGCCGATCCTAAGAATTTCCTTCCTACGATTATCGACTCGGGCCACTCCCGTTTCCCTCTGGTCGACGAGAAGCGGGAGCAAGTGCTAGGCATCTTGCTTGCCAAAGACCTACTCGCGTACTTAGCAGACGAAGACAAGACCTTTGATATCAAAGACCTCATTCGCAAACCGGTGTTTGTCCCCGACAGTAAACGACTGGATATTTTGTTGCGCGAGTTCCGCACCAGCCGCAATCACATGGCCATTGTAGTCGACGAGTACGGAGGTATCGCTGGCCTGGTCAGCATTGAGGATGTAATCGAACAAATCGTGGGAGAGATCGACGATGAGCATGATGTCGATGACGAGGACCTGATCCGGCTGCACCGGCAAAACCGCTATACCGTTAAGGCTCGCACGCCGATCGAGGAGTTTAACCGTTACTTTGGCACCGAATTCACCGACGAGGAATATGACACTGTTGGGGGTTTGGTTCTAAAGGCGTTTGGGCGGCTGCCCACAAAAGGAGAAAGCGTAAAACACGGCGGGTTTGATTTCACCGTCTTGCGCGCCGACCGAAGGCGCATACACACCCTGCGCGTCTCGCGTAGCGAAGAAGGGGATACAGCAGCCGCTGGACCAGAAAACGAGCGGCTTGTGTCTCATCCAAAAACAGACTGAGTTCCTGAACCAGTCGGGTCTATTAGCGCATCCCTCTTCGCATCCCTATTCTAAGGGAGACGCCATCACTCTTTTTTCAGGTCTTCGATGAAGATTTCCCCGATCGCAGAACGATTCTAATTCGCCGCTTTGTCTGCTATAGAGGAAGCGATATTCAAATTCGCCTTCTGGCACGATAAAAACATCGGCGGCCCATGCCATTACGGAGAGCAGCCACTATAGCCGGGCACAGCCGTTCCTGGCAGCGCACAGGTGCCGCTAGTTAGACCGCCGCTGCGCTTGGTGAGTACTTGAAACGTATGCTGCGGGCACGTGAGCCTGTCACTGACCTCTTCGGCCTTCGCCCACAACGGCACTATCCCCCAGGCATACACCTGCGACGGCAAGGACATCTCGCCCCCATTGGCCTGGGCCGGAATTCCCTTGGAAACCAAAAGCCTAGCCCTCATCGTCGATGATCCTGACGCCCCCGATCCGGCAGCGCCGACAATGACCTGGGTACACTGGGTACTCTACAACCTCCCGCCGACCGCCACTGGGCTAGCAGAGGCGGTCGCTCCGCGCG
>JBOHHR010000061.1:0-4344 GCA_050725475.1 Gammaproteobacteria bacterium
CGGTGGGACGCTTCAGCGATGGCGAGGTAATGGTCGAGTTGGGCGAGAACGTTCGTGGGCGTGACGTGTTCATCGTGCAGCCAACCTGTTTCCCCACCAACGATAATCTAATGGAATTGTTGGTGATTACGGACGCCGTGCGGCGTGCGTCGGCCGATCGGATCACGGCGGTGATCCCCTATTTTGGGTACGCCCGCCAGGATCGCCGTTCACGCTCGGCGCGGGTGCCGATTTCGGCCAAGGTGGTGGCCAACATGATCGCGGTGGCAGGCACCGATCGCGTGCTCACGGTGGATCTGCATGCGGATCAGATCCAAGGATTTTTTGACATACCCTTGGACAATGTGTATGCGTCGCCGGTATTACTGGGGGATATCTGGAAGCACAAATACCCCAATGTGGTTGTGGTGTCTCCCGATGTCGGAGGGGTGATCCGCGCACGGGCATTGGCGAAGCGCATCGACGATGCCGAGCTGGTGATCATCGATAAGCGGCGTCCTCGCTACAACGAAGCCCAGGTGCTGAACGTGATCGGTGAGGTTGAAGACAGAACGTGCGTGATCGTGGATGACTTGGTTGATACCGCCGGCACCCTGGGCATAGCGGCGGACGCCTTGAAACAGCGCGGGGCGAAAAGCGTGGTCGCCTATTGCACCCATGCCGTACTTTCGGGGCGGGGGAGGGAAAATATCGAAGCCTCCCGATTAGACGAATTAGTGGTAACGGATACCATACCCTTGAACGCAGAAGCGCAAGCCAGCCGTAAGATCAGGCAATTAAGCGTAGCTGAGTTGCTGGCGGAAAGCATACGACGCATCAGCTCGGGCGAGTCCTTAAGTTCGATGTTCGTAGAATGAGCTTGTCTAGGAGACTGTCGGACTTAGGAAGAACCTACTGCGGCGGTGGGAAGTCGGTCCATATTTCCGATCATTTTCGTTAAATAGTTACCACT
The DNA here is from genome assembly GCA_050725475.1 of Gammaproteobacteria bacterium. Taxonomy (GTDB): domain Bacteria; phylum Pseudomonadota; class Gammaproteobacteria; order JBOHHR01; family JBOHHR01; genus JBOHHR01. The sequence continues at coordinate 953 of JBOHHR010000061.1, forward strand.
ATTCGCCTCAAATGATCGAAAATCTATCCTCGATTTCCCGCTCGCCTCGCTAGGTTCCCTAAGTCCGACAGGCTCCTAGAGGGAGCAAGCAACGTTTAATAGCGGGTTTCGCGCCAAGAGCTAGAACCGTTAAGATGTTTCCGTTTCGGAGTAAGAGAACATGAGCCAATTGGAACTGAGTGCAGAAAAGCGTGAACCAAAAGGGAAAGGAGCAAACCGCCGCCTGCGCCGCCTCGGCAAGGTCCCTGCGATCGTGTATGGTGCCGGTAAGGAACCGCAAGCGTTGCAAGTGGATGCTTTTGAGCTCACTCGCCACCTTAGCGCCGAAGCCTTCTACTCGAGCGTGTTAGCGCTGAAGACAGGTCAGGATAAGGAACGGGTGGTGGTCAAGGAGATCCAGCGGCACCCCTATAAACAACAAATACTGCACTTAGATCTGCAGCGCATCGATGAGACGGAAAAGATCACGATGCGGGTGCCTATCCATTTTATCAATGAGGACAAGTGCCTGGGAGTTAAACAGCAGGGAGGTGTGATCAGCCGCGTCGCAAATGACGTCGAAGTGCTCTGCCTGCCTAAGGACTTGCCCGAGTACATCGAAGTCGATCTCGCGGCCTTGATAATAGGCGAGACCATTCATCTGGGAGAGATAAACCTGCCCTCAGGCGTAGAGATCGCCCACTTAACCCACGGCGGCGATCCGGCCCAACCGGTCGTTTCCGTGCATACGCCCAAGGGCGCTCAGACGGATGAGGAGGGAGAAACTGCGCCAGGGCAAGGCGAGGCAGCGGGCGAGGCCTGATCCTGCCCTCGTCAGTCGCTCCCATCCGACTGGTTGTGGGGCTTGGGAACCCGGGGGCACAGTATGCCAAGACCCGGCACAACGTCGGTTTCTGGTTTCTCGACCGGCTTGCTTCCCTGCATGGGATTGCGTTGCGAGCCGATTCCCGGTTCGGCGGGGAGTTTGGGCGTCTGCGGGAAGGGGACGTGGATTCCTATCTCTTGAAGCCCCTTCTTTATATGAATCGTAGCGGGCACAGCGTGGCGGCTGCGGCGCGCTACTATGGGATAGAGCCCCTCCGCATGCTGGTTGTGCACGATGAGCTTGATCTCGCTCCGGGTGTGGTTAGGCTAAAGTGCGGCGGGGGCCACGGAGGGAATAACGGCGTGCGCGACATCCTGAATCAGCTTGGAACAGGCGATTTCCTCCGCCTTCGCTTTGGCGTCGGGCATCCCGGCGCGCGTGATGCGGTGACCCCTTTTCTGCTTAGCCGCCCCAGTGAAGAACAGAACGCTCTAATCGATATGGCGCTCGAAAGAGGGCTGCAAGAGGCGGGGGAGTTGCTACAAGGTAAGCTCGAAGGAGTTATGAACCGCTTGCACAGTTGGCGCTCACCCGAGCAAGCAGCGCAAGACTGAAGCGAGCTCCAGCAACACCTGTCGGCGAATTTCATGGGTTTCAAGTGCGGTATTGTCGGGCTGCCCAACGTGGGCAAATCGACCTTGTTTAATGCCCTGACAAATGCCCGCATATCAGCCGAGAACTATCCCTTTTGCACCATCGATCCCAATGTGGGTATGGTGGGGGTTCCTGATGAACGCCTACAGCGTCTGGCGGCGCTGGCCAAACCGCAAAAGGTGGTTCCCACCCACGTGCAATTCGTGGACATCGCCGGTTTAGTCGCGGGTGCTTCCAAAGGAGAGGGGCTCGGCAATCAATTTCTTGCCCATATCCGAGAGACCCAGGCGATCGCCCACATCGTGCGTTGTTTTCGCGACGACAAGGTGGTTCACGTTGCTGGCGATGTCGACCCTCTCGCAGATATCGAAACCATCAATACCGAGCTCATGCTGGCCGATATGGCCACAGTGGAACGGGCGCTGGAACGTACTACAAGGCGCACTAAAACAGGAGACAAGGCGGCACTTCCCCTAAACGCCGTTTTAACGCAAGCGATGACCCTTCTGAACCAAGGGAGCGCTATCCGTTCGGGCAATTTCACCCCGTCTGAACACAAATTGCTCGATGAGCTAACTCTGCTTACGGTGAAACCGGTGCTTTATGTCGCTAACATCGATGAATCGGGAATCAACGGCAACGAACAGACTAAATCGGTCCAGTTGCTTGCCGAGCGGGAAGGCACCGCCTGGGTGCCCGTGTGTGCCGCTATCGAAGCGGAGCTGGCGGATATGGAGGGGAAGGATAAAGCCCAATTTTTGCAAGAGCTGGGCCTCCCGGAACCGGGCCTGAACCGCATCATTCGCGCGGGATACGGCCTGCTCGACCTGCTCACCTTTTTCACCACCGGCCCAAAGGAAGTCCGCGCTTGGACCGCACCGCAGGGTGCCAAGGCCCCGCAAGCAGCGGGCGTCATCCACAACGATTTTGAACGCGGGTTCATCCGTGCAGAGGTAACCGCGTTCGACGACTATATCGCCTTGGGCGGGGAGCAAGGAGCCAAGGAAGCGGGCAAACTGCGCCTAGAGGGTCGGGGCTACGTGGTTCAGGACGGTGACGTTATTCATTTTCGGTTCAACGTATAATCCTGCATCGCACCAAAAGCAGTTGGTCCTAGTTGGTCCGCATTAAGGCCGCACAGGAACAGGCCAACACCTTTGAGGCCATCGCCCACGAATGGCTCGCCCTTAAAGACAGTGACCAAGGCGCGGCGGCTCGCGATGCTCAAGCGGGTTGTATTTCCGACCATCGGAAAGCTGCCAGTCCGGCAAATCACACCCGCCCACATTCTCGACATTCTCAACCGGACGGCGAGAACGGGGCTGACCGTGGCGGCGGAAGCGAAGCGCACGATGTCCGGGATTTTCGGTCTCCTCGCTATAGATGGGTCCGTTACGGATAAATGGTTGCCGTTCTAAGGCGAACCCGAACGTTAAAAAGTCCACATACGGCGAACTTCGGGTATACTTTAAAAATAGTTTTGGTCTTTGCCATCAGAAACGACAAAAATCATTAGCTTAGCCTAATGCCGTGATGTTGCACGCCACTTTTCAGCACATAGTACGGGGCATCAGCGCCGAGAGAGAGGCGGCTCTCTGGAAGCAAGGAATACTATCCTGGGACGACTTCGAAAAACGGAATCCCCTGCAGAGGGGACCTTTCAACCGCAAGCCCGAAAAGAATCATCTGTTCTCTGCCCCGCGAGCGGCTTTGCGCACCGGGGATGCTGCTTTTTTTGCCGAGCTCCTACATCGTCGCGAACACTTTCGGATCCCGCTAGTGTGGTGTGGGCAGACAACCCTGATCAGCGTTATGCTTGGGTATGGACTTCTGCACCGAACTTTCGTCTGCCGAGCGGCAGCAGATGCAGCAGTGGGTGACGGCCCACGGCACGGCTCAGCAAGTGGCCTGCGCTGCCGGATCGTGCTAGCCG
>JBOHHR010000062.1:0-3745 GCA_050725475.1 Gammaproteobacteria bacterium
CATTTTTTAAAGCGGCCAGCTCACCGAAAACGGTGAAAAGATCGACCTCGCGCTGTGCGCTGCGGGCGTTTGAAGGTGTCGCCTCGGCTGCATCCAAGTAGGCCTGAAACTGAGCGATCAGGCGTTCTCGGGTATCGTCGTTCACGGATCGGCGGGGACTTTAGCGGCCGTGCTTCGCAGTACCGCGGCGAATAAGGCGACATCCGGGCGTCCAGGGGACGATGACCGGCAGGCCCGCTCGAACAGCGTCTCGGGATCGGGTAGTTGGCTGTCAAAGAGCCGATAGTGCAAGCGCCGCTTGCGGGTCTTAACAGCCTCGTAGGCTTGGTGCAAGGCCTGAAATCGGTCGGGATCTTTTTCCGGGGGGCAACGACGGATGGCTTTCAGATAGGCTTGCCGGATCTCACCGTCCTCGGCGCCAGGCTCAAGCCCCAAGATCAGATAGGGATCGGACATCAAAACAGCTCCAACTGGTTACGGTCCGGATGCCTTTTTGCTCCCCGCCGGTCCTCGGATCGCCTCCCCACAGGTACCGGAGCAGCCTCGTCCAAGCCACCGCTCACGCCGCTCAGGGCCTGTGCGATCGCAATCGGCTCGCCGCGTGCGTGCGCTTCCAACAATCGCCGCAGTCCTTGTGGCCCCAAGGCCGTCTTCAGAATCTCCGCCACCGCAGAATCGCCTGAGTTCAGCAGCAGCTCCATGGTGCGTTCAACGCCCAGCATGTCGACCAGCCCGCCGAGCTTGTCCTCCAGGTCCCCAGCGTGCGGGCGGCCTTTCGGGGCAATGAACGGGCTAAGGTCGAGCAGGCGGCCTATGCGGTGTGCGGTGCGCTCATCACCGTCGGCGCGGGCGCGCTCCAAGGCGGCTTCCAATTCTTGGATTTTCTGCGGCGGGAGGCCCATGTACCAGCCACTGCACCCAGCGTCGATGCGGTGATAGACGAACACCGGGGTGTCCGGCCAGCGCGCCAAGGCCCTCTCGGCAAAGCGTTCCCGCAACTCATCGTGTTGCAGTCGGCGTAGTACCTCACAGGCCAGCTCCATCTCCGCCCGCGTAAGATCGAGATCCGCCGCCCGCTGCAATGGGGAATGAAGGCAATCCAGGGTGCTCCTGAGCAGGGCGCGATCCTCCTCTACCAGCGCATTAAGCTCGTTCATCAGGGCGAGGACCGATTCCCGAGTAAGACTCTTCTGCGCATTCGGCAGCTTTGCCTTTTTGAGGACCCTGGCCATGGGCTGCCCTAGGTGTCCCGCCTCGAGCAGCACATGCAGTGGTCCCAAGAGGCCGCCTCCAAGGTGCTTGTTGGCATCGCGAAAACAGGCGCCGGCCGCCTGTTCCTCACCCGCCATCGATTCCAGCATGCCGCGTAAGATTTCTACCCTCCCCTGGGCACGGGCGCTCTGTGCCCACCGCAGGGCCTCGTCCAGCTCTTTGCGTGCCAGCTCCAATTGCCCCTTTTTGAGTTGCTTGCGCGCGTGCTTGAGGTGACAACCCAGCAAGAGATCTCGGACCTTGGGATTGATGGGGTCGAGATCCAGGATCCTTTGGGCCAAACCCGCCGCCTTCTTAAAAGCTTCGCCGGCGACGGCGGCCTCTACGCCGGCCGTCAATACGTGAATGTCGTCGGGATAACGGCCCAGGGCTTGATCCACTAGGCGTCGGGCATCCTTAAGCTGGCCGCCTTGGCGGTAGTGGCTTATCAACTGGAGATAGGTCTGAGGTTTATCCGGGTCATAATTGAGGCTGCGTTCCAAAGCCTGGGTGATCTCCACCTGCATGGAGTCATCACCTTGGCAGTGTTCTGCCATGCGGCGCAGGAGCAGCGCGGCGCATAGCCCTTCCTCCGTGCCTTGGCAGGCTCCCGCATCCTCCAAGGCCTCGAGGGCATCTAACCAGCTCGCATAGGTCATGGTCGGGTCCGGGTCGCGCTCGTCGCGAAGCGCCTCGATGCGGGCCAAATCAAAGGTCGAGGGTGCGCCGAAGGCCCTGGCGAATTCAACCCCAAGGCGGGGCTGCTTGACCAGCAGCTTCAAGCCGGTTTGCCTGACATAAGCCTCACCCAAGAGGGTGCGATGCCGAACTAGAAAGCGCAGAAGCGCGTCGGGCCCAGGCTGCTCTCCAAGCCGGAACAGCTCTTGGACCGCTTCAAGCTGCTGCGCAGACCAGCCCTGCAAAGCGGCGATAAAGCACCGCGCCTCTTTGTCCAAACGCCTGAGCTCGCGAAACAGCGCGGGGCCTGTCCGGCTGGCCGCGCCGGCGGCGGACGCGAGACCGGTGAAGGGTGATGTTTCGGCGATGCGCTCCAGCAGGCTCCCGGCTTGTTCCGGATCGGTATCCATCTGGCACAGGGCCTTGAGGATCCGGCCCAGATCCCGGTACGGCGAGCGGTAAGAGATCTGCTTGAGTTGCTGCGCGAGGCCTAAGTCATCGCCGCGAGCGTAGGCATCGAGAGCGGCCGAGGCTAGGGGATAGTCTTTCACTACCGGGTCATCCGGCGCCAGGCCGCTAATGATTTCGGTGTGCCCTGCCAACGTCTGGGCGGCGAATTCCTGGCGCAGTTCGGGGAGATGATCGTGCTGTTCAAGCCATGCGTGATGTTCGCGGAGCAGGACGATTGCCTCCTGTACTTGGTGGTTGCGCAGCAGGAGGTGGAAGAAAAACGGCTCGGCCAAAGGACGGCTACAGAATTCAGACCGATTTTGCCAGATGATCAGAGCCTCTTTGACCATGCCTTTGGTGCTCAGAGCGGCCGCCCGGCCTTGGTAAGCTCTGGCCAGCTCCGCAACCCACTGGGATCGCGGTTCCCGCTTCAGCAGGTCCTTGTAGCACCCTATGGCCTCACGATGATGACCGGCCGCAAGCTCTGCCTGCGCCTTTTGCTCCAGGGCTTCGAGGGGAAAATCGGTATGGCGTGCCTCTTGAGCAAGGCGTCCTTTGCGGGCTCTGGTGCGCTTACGTGACATGCAGTGGGAAGACCATTAACTAACTTCTCGTGGCTCCTATCGCAGCATGCGGTGGGCGGGGTATCATCGCGTAGCTACAGGTGACGGGAGATCCAGACCTTTTATACGCGCGCTCGATTCGCCGCTTCCCTGCTGCGATCGTTCTCCGGATGCCAAAATGCACTTGCGCCGGCAGCCCGCGATGATACAAACACCAAATCCACGTCTTCGTGTCCCGCCGCACTGAACCAGCGAGGCGTGCACAAGCCGGGCTTAGTGCCTGCCCGAATTATTTTACCACTAAGCGTCGCGCCAAAAGGATACGATAGCCCCGATCGTCACGGCGCGCTTTGTCCTCCTCGTGCCAGAGCTCGAAGTTTCTCCTCGACCAACGCGAGCAGTCCGGTCGTGCATACCGTGAACGCAACTTCGTGCCACTGTTCGGTCTTGCGCTGTTGCAGCGACAGCAGCCGCTGCACGTCGATGGCTTCCATGCGGCCCCTCTGTGGCTCCTCAAACACGCTTCGGCTCCGCGATGGAGATCCAGCCCCGGAGCGCGCCCGATCCGACGCCAACACCTCTCGTCGAGGCGCCTGCGGCTGTTCGGCTCTGAGATCATGGTTTTGGGGCGGTATGTCTTTGGCGGTCGGCGTTGCGATTGAGATAGGCCAATTTAAGGTATCGGTAATAGGCGCCCTCTGCGTTCGAGACGGCCAGCATTAAGCCCTCGGGACCATCGAGCAATCCGGCCTTCAAGAAATATGTCTTTATGAACGTCCACAGTCCGTGGCCAAGTGCGGCCC
>JBOHHR010000063.1:0-4137 GCA_050725475.1 Gammaproteobacteria bacterium
GATTCGAAAACCCTACCGGTCATAGAGTTCATCCCGGTTGAACTTGGAGCCCGACAGGTCGGTCTCGAATTCCGCAAACAATTCGTCGATCTCCTTTCGCCGCTGAGCGGCGTCGGCATCCAGCCGCACGACGCTGATCCGCACAGGGTGATTGACGTAGTCGTCGGGGATTTCGACCGTCACGGCGTTTGTCATCCATGCGGGAACTGTGGCTTTCCTCGCGAAACACTTGGAGCGGGCAGCCGGAGATCACGCCTTGGTGTTCGTCCAAAACCCGGTTTTTTAGCCGCGAACAGCGAACCTCAGTCGGATATTTCCCTTCTTAAGCTGCGGGAAGACTTCTACCGGATCGCACATCCACACCCCGAGGACGTGTTGCTCATCATCGAGGTCGCGGACACCTCCCTCGGCTATGATCGCGATATCAAGGTCCCCCTGTACGCCCGGCACGGCATCCCAGAAGTCTGGCTGGCCGCTCTAGAAGGCAAGCGACCGCTTATCTTCACCTCCCCCTCCGAGACCGGCCAGCCACCTCGAATGCCGGGTGCTCGCGGATTACGCCGAGCCTGCTTCTACAGTGCGCCGTGGATGTGTCAACGCTTTTTTAAGAAGAAGCAAGTGCTTGATGCGACCTTCGTAGCTTCTCGAAAGGGACGGACATCGGTTCTCTACCTTTGTTCGCTCAGGGACAAACCAGCCATCATGAATCGCCCCGAAACCGACTGCGAAGAGCGTGTCCGGGATAGCCCCACAATTCACAGCGACAAAGTTTTTGTTCCAGAGCTCGCTCATGACGTGGATGGCGGATAGGAGGGATGCAGGCGAAATAATGCGACGCTTTTTGTTATCCTTAACGCCGCCAGGGGGCATGTGCTGGCCGAAGGCCGCGATCGTGGTTCCCTGCGAACGATATACAACTAATAAGCCCTAACATACGCGCACACGAGCGCAGTGCAGCATGGGCCTAGGATCCAGATGGAGGACACGCTTATGAGTAAGATTCTACAAGAGGTACTGGCAGCGAACGCCCACTATGCGGCCGGGTTCGGCGACAAGGGTAAGCTTGCTCTACCCCCCGCACGGCAGTTTGCCATTCTCACCTGCATGGACGCTCGGCTACAGCCCTCGAAATACGCAGGGCTTAGCGAAGGGGATGCCCACGTGATCCGCAACGCGGGAGGTCGGGCAAGCGACGATGCCATTCGCTCCTTGGTCATCTCTTATAAACTGCTTGGCACCCGCGAGTGGTTCGTCATCCATCACACCGACTGCGGCATGGAATTCTTCACCGATGAAGTGATGCGTGGGCTGCTGCGCAGCAGCCTCAAGACGGCGGCCTTGGATGCCAGCGGATTTCGCGATGTCGGGCCTGGCCCGGGATCTACGGAAGGAGACTATATCGACTGGCTCACCATCAAGAACCAGGAAGAAAGCGTCACGGCGGACGTACGCCGGATCCGCATGCATCCCTTGGTGCCGAAAGATATTCCGATTTACGGTTTCATCTATGACGTGAAGTCGGGCCGACTACTGGAAGTGAAGACTGCCATGGAGGCGGGCCGGACATCCTAGTTCACCGTTGTTCCCAGGGGCGGCGCGGTGGAACCGCAGCGCCTCTGGTTTATAACGGACCTGCGGACGCTTGTGTCGCGTCAGCGTGAATCGGCTCTGACCGTGCCGTATAAGGTCCCGCCGCCGAATCGCTGTTCGAACCAGCGTCTGAGCATCGCCTTCTCGTAGCGCAGCGGGTCGCCACGATAAACGGTTTTTCGCTTCGAGCATATTAACCTGCATGGGAAATCCCTCATTTGTCGCTTGGCTAAGCTTAGCCAATAATCGCGTGAGCTTTAGCAGCAATGCAACGGGCGTCATGCGGGCGGACTACGAAACGAGAGTCGCCGTCTGCTTCGCACCGCGGGGGGTATGGCTAGTCAATCTCGATCCGAGCATCGGACAGAAAATCAAGAAAACCTTACCAGTGCGCCTGTATTAGGACGGGTCTCTATTCTTTATGGTCAATAGTCACCCCGCCCGTAAAAGGTCCAAAGGCCGCGCCGCTGAGAGCGGGCAACTCTTTCCTGCGCATGGTATTCAAACGGCGCCTCGGGTGTCGCTAACGCTAAGCCTCGTTCGATCAAATAGGCGCCCAAATCGATGCGGTCATTCCAACAAACAGCCAGCAGGTCGCCGTTGGAGTATTTCCGGCGTACATTGCAATGCACGAAACCCGAGAGCCTGAAGTTCAGAGCCCGCGCCGCCCTCTGCTCTTCGCAGCTCAAGGGCTGCACGCTGTTACCGCAAGAGCGATTCAGCGCGGGGATATAGGCGCCAAAAAGCCGAACGCGGTGTCCGCTCAAACGCAAGCTAGCGTCGTCTTGCACGATGGCGGCGCCTCTGATGTCGGCGGCATCAAGGAACGTCCAGGTAACCACGGCCGCTGCGGATACCAAGAGGGCTAGGATCCTGTTGTTGCTCATAACGGCTGCGCCGGATTTGGCGACTCTGCGAGTGTAGCATGCCGGCTCTGGGATCGGATGCGGCATTGCGTTTGGCCTCTTCTCCACTTTGCGCTGCATACAGCCGATGGGCCTCGACGTGCTTCTCGGGTCACTCGTATGTCGCTGTAAGAACGGGCAATAAAACCCGCATCAGTAAATCTTCCTCCAAGGTTGTCTACCTCAGTCCTCGCTTTAGCACTAAGCAGCCGCAGTGTACGTAGCGAGCGCTGAGGGTTCAGAGTTTCTGCAACTCAGGGCGGGGATGCCACTCGACGGATCAAGCTTCAGTGACTGAGCAATCGGATTGGGAAGCCGCGTTCGCGCCACCAGGGTCAAGCCTTTACTATAGCAATCTGCACCTTGCGCCCGAGAAAAAGCACGCTTTTTTGGCCCTGCACGCGCTGTGGTTGCAGCTGGAGGAGATCCTGCACGAAGCCACGGATCCCGGTGTGGGCCGCATGAAGCTTCAGTGGTGGCGCGAGGAGATCGAGCGCGCGTTTCACGGGGAGGCTCGATACCCAGTCGCAGTAGTGCTTGCGCGGTCCTTCAACTGCTTCGCTGCGGCTAAACAGCCATTCTGGGATGCCATTAATGCCGTTGATCTGGAGCTAAGCCACGCCGGCCATGCTACCTTCGCCTCGCTGGAACCTTTCCTAGACCAGATGGGCCGCTTATGGGGTTTGTCCGCGCTCATCGATGGCTACCGGGATGAGCACACACCGGAAGCCCTCAAGCAACTCGGAAGCGCCTGCGAACTGAGCTTGCTTATTCAAAACCTGCCGCGGGATATGGCGCGTGGCCGGCCACATATGCCGCTGGATGAAGCCGAGCGAGCCGGCGTACAGCTCGATCAGCCAGTGCATGCAAACGATTCGCTTGCCTTACGCCGTTTCGTCGGAATCCAGGCTAAGCGGGCCTCCGAGCGTTTGCAAGAGTCCCTGGAAAGATTGCCAGTAAGAGACCGTCTATCCCAGCTTCACAGCCTTATCCTGGGAAACATTTACCACGCTACTCTGCACGAGATTGCGCAAGACGGTTTTCGCGTTGCGGAGCATCACATCGCCCTTACGCCACTGCGCAAACTCTGGATCGCCTGGTCAACCCGGCGTAAAGAAACAGCGCGATCCCCGCGCTGACGGAGGCGCCGCTAGCACAACCGCTGTGGCGAGGGCCCCATTTAAACAAGCGGGAGCCAAGAGCTGCGACAAGCCGACGATAAAATCGCGTCCTTCTGAGGGACCCCCAATCCGCAGCTAGCCAGCCGAGAGGTATAACGCCGAATAACGCCATTCTTGCTTCCGACTCATGCCTCTGGCATCCTAGGAGCCTGTCGGACTTAGCAAGAACCTACTGCGGCGGTGGGAAATCGATCCATAGTTTCGATCATTTCCGTTAAACAGTTGCCACTAATTGCCTCAAATGATCGCCTCGCTACGGCTCTCTAAGTCCGACAGGCTCCTAGGGAACCCGCGAAGGAGAATTAGGGTGTCCCTCTCCAGCAAAGTCTGTGGGCTAGATGCATGTAAGGTTATCATGGTGGCGCGCGCCGGTTCCCCCGCGACGCGAAGTTGTGAACCCCGTCAGGCCCGGAAGGGAGCAGCGGCAGCAGCGGATGCGGGTGCCGGGGTGCAGCTGGTGC
>JBOHHR010000064.1:0-3637 GCA_050725475.1 Gammaproteobacteria bacterium
CCTGCATGGATGCTCGGTTACAGCCCTCGAAATATGCAGGGCTTAGCGAAGGGGATGCCCACGTGATCCGCAACGCGGGGGGGCGGGCAAGCGACGATGCCATTCGCTCCCTGGTCATCTCCTATAAACTGCTTGGGACCCGCGAGTGGTTTGTCATCCATCACACCGACTGCGGCATGGCATTCTTCACCGATGAAGTGATGCGTGGTCTGCTGCGTAGCAGCCTCAAAACGGCGGCCTTGGATGCCAGCGGATTTCGCGATGTCGGGCCTGGCCCGGGATCGACGGAAGGAGACTATATCGACTGGCTCACCATCAAGAATCAGGAAGAGAGCGTCACCGCGGATGTACGCCGGATCCGCACGCATCCCTTGGTGCCGAAAGATATTCCGATTTACGGCTTCATCTATGACGTGAAGTCGGGCCGTCTACTGGAAGTGAAAACTGCCATGGAGGCGGGCCGGACATCCTAGTCGAGTTTCCCAGGGGCAGTGCGGTGGAACTGCACCGCCCCTGGTTTATAAATAAGGGCATCCATTGGTCAATCACTTAAGGTGACTGACTAATGTTCTCACGTCCCTGTAAGGGCGGGCACTTCGAATTAATCGAAGTGCCCATAAGGGGAAAGGGATAGCGGTCCTTCACCGCCTTCGCCTCCGCCATGGGCGCATTAGGGGGCGTCGCCTAGGCAAGGACGGGCGGGCCCCGAGGACCTCCCTCCTGCCCGCACCTGTGGTTGTCCCCTCACTCCTGGCGACTCCTACCGCAAAGCCATTCCCCGGTGACGCGATGACGTCCGTGCTATCCTGAGATCATAGCTACGCACGAATTCCGGATTAGGGTAGCGGTCTAATTTGCTAGACCTATCGACCATAGCCGTGATGCGTGGAAAGCGCGGTGACGGCGGAGACCGGAGGATTACAGCATGGCTCAAGACATCTTCATCGTCGCGGCGCGCCGCACACCGAATGGTTCCTTCTTGGGTTCGCTCTCGCCGTTATCGGCCGCGGAGCTCGGGGCCCTTGCGATCCGAGCCGTGCTGTCGGAGGCGGGAATAGCGCTAGGCGCAATCGAGGAGGTCTTGATGGGCTGCGTGCTGCCCGCGGGCTTGGGTCAGGCGCCGGCGCGACAAGCGGCTTTGAAAGCGGGGATCCCTCAGTCGGTGCCGTGCACTACGGTGAACAAGATGTGCGGCTCGGGGATGAAAACCGTGATGTTGGCCCATGACCTGATCAAGGTGGGATCGGCTGAGATCGTGCTTGCCGGCGGCATGGAATCCATGAGCAATGCGCCTTACCTGCTGGCGAAAGCGCGAGGCGGAATGCGCATGGGACATCAACAGGTGTTGGATCACATGCTCTACGATGGTTTGCAAGACCCGGAAAGCGGCGAGTTGATGGGTTACTTCGCCGAGCTTTGTGCGGAAAAATACGGCTTCACCCGTGAACAACAGGATCACTATGCCGCCGAGTCGGTCCGGCGCAGCATCGCGGCGATGGAATCCGCTGCGTTTGGCGCTGAAATCATACCCGTGGATGTGGCCACCAAGGGCAAAACACTGCGCGTGAACGAGGACGAGCAGCCGCGTAAATGCGACTTGGCCCGGATCGGACATATGCGCCCCGCTTTTAAGGAAGGGGGAACCGTAACGGCCGCCAATTCATCCAGCATATCGGATGGGGCCGCGGCGCTGCTGCTGATGAGCGCCCAAGCTGTGGCGGAGCATGGTCTCACGCCGATCGCGCGCTTGCTGGGGCACGCCACCCACGCACGAGCCCCGGGGGAATTTACTGTGGCGCCCATCGACGCCATCAGGCGATTGCAACAACGACTGCGGTGGGCCGGCGGCGAGGTGGATCTGTATGAAATAAACGAAGCCTTTGCCGTGGTCGCCATGGCGGCCTTGCGCGATCTGGAGTTGGAACACACCAAGCTCAATGTCAACGGAGGAGCCTGTGCCTTGGGGCATCCGATAGGAGCGAGCGGCGCCCGCATCATCGTGACCCTGGTGCATGCGCTCAAGCAACGAGGTTTGCGGCGCGGGATCGCAGCGCTTTGTATCGGCGGAGGGGAAGCGACGGCCGTAGGGGTCGAGGTGATCTAAAGCTTGCCCTGCCCGATCACGCCGTATTCTCAAATGCCAGTTCTGCATACCAACCTCGACGTGCGTTCGGAGCGATTCGCACTCAGCGCTCAGCACATGCGTGAACGAGTAGACGATCTTAACGCGAAGCTCGCCAAGATAGCACAAGGGGGATCGGAGCAGGCCCGTGTACGCCACCGCGAGCGCGGCAAGCTGCTGGCCCGTGAGCGCATCCTGTCTTTGATTGATAAGGAAAGCCAATTTCTGGAGCTGTCTGCGCTCGCCGCCTTCGGCTTATACGACGACCAAGTGCCCTCGGCGGGCATCGTCACCGGCATCGGCCGGGTCGAGGAGCGCGAGGTGATGATCATCGCCAATGATGCCACCGTCAAAGGCGGGACTTATTATCCGCTGACGGCGAAAAAACATCTGCGTGCACAAACCATCGCGGAAGAGAACCGCCTGCCCTGCATCTATCTGGTGGACTCCGGCGGGGCGTATCTCCCGATGCAAGACGAGGTATTTCCGGATCGTGATCACTTTGGGCGCATCTTTTACAATCAGGCGCGCATGTCGGCTCAGGGCATTCCCCAGATCGCGGTGGTGATGGGGAACTGCGTAGCGGGGGGGGCTTATGTGCCGGCGATGGCGGAGCAGGCGGTGATCGTGAGGGACCAGGGAACGATTTTTCTCGGTGGTCCACAGCTCGTGAAAGCGGCCACGGGTGAGGTGGTCGACGCCGAAACCCTGGGCGGCGGCGAGATGCATTGCCGCATCTCCGGTGTCGCCGATTATTTGGCCGAGGACGATGCCCATGCACTGGCTATGGTGCGGGATATCGTGGCCCGCCTGCCGGAGGTGCAAACCACTGCTCCTCCACGAGGCGCGGAGCCGAAGCACGCGGCCGAAGAGATCTATGGGCTGATTCCCACTGATCCCCGCCAGCAATACGACGTGCGCGAAGTGCTCGCACGCATCGTGGACGACTCCGATGTGCACGAATTCAAACCGCTTTACGGCAGGACTCTGGTCTGCGGCTTTGCCCGAATTCACGGGCATGCACTGGGAATAGTGGCAAACAATGGGATCCTGTTCTCCGAATCTGCGCTGAAAGGGGCGCATTTTGTCCAGATCTGTAGTAAGCGTGGGCTCCCTTTACTGTTCCTGCAAAATATCACCGGGTTTATGGTGGGCGCGCGCTACGAGGCGGGTGGGATCGCCAAAGACGGGGCTAAGATGGTAAGCGCGGTGGCGTGCGCCGAAGTACCTAAGCTCACGGTCATTATCGGCGGCTCCTTCGGCGCCGGAAATTACGCTATGTGCGGCCGGGCTTATGGCCCGAGGTTCCTGTGGATGTGGCCTAGCGCGCGCATCGCGGTGATGGGCGGTGAAGTCGCCGCCTCGGTGTTGTCCGATGTGACGCGGGAGGCTCTAAATGCCCGCGGAGGGGCAATAGAGGATGATGGAACAGAGGCCTTGAAAGCACGGATCCGCGCTCAATACGAGACCCAAGGCCATCCCTATTATTCTTCCGCCCGGCTCTGGGATGATGGC
>JBOHHR010000065.1:0-4667 GCA_050725475.1 Gammaproteobacteria bacterium
CGGGATCGGGCGGCGGTTCTTTATCGATCATGGCATGGGGATCGTCATCGGAGAGACCTCCGAGATCGGGGACGACTGTACGCTTTACCACGGGGTGACCCTGGGGGGCACAACCTGGCAGAAAGGCAAACGTCACCCTACGCTGAAAGACGGCGTTGTCGCCGGCGCCGGGGCGAAGATTTTGGGTCCCATCACTATAGGAGCGAATGCGCGTATAGGGTCTAACGCGGTGGTGGTGAAAGACGTGCCGGAGGGTGCCACGGTGGTCGGTGTGCCGGGTCAGATCGTGACCACTAAGACCGACAGAACCAAGCAGCGCGAAGAGATGGCCAAGAAGATAGGGTTCGAGGCCTACGGCACTACAGCCGACATGCCGGACCCGATCGCCAACGCCATAAATGCCATGCTGGATCATCTGCATGCCGTGGAGAGTCGCTTGGAAACCCTGGAGCACGCTTCACGACGCGGCCCCCGGGTTGAGGACATTTCTGAGCCGTATTCGCAAGCCAAGGAAGCGGCGGAGGATTGACGCTTTACCCCCGATAACAGCGTATACTTTTCTCAAAGCAGTTTCGTGTTTATGCCGCAAGGTCCAACGATTTCTCACCATTTTTTGAATCGCAGAACAATCGGCGCGGTTTTTGCCACGGCGCCTGAAAGCATATCCTTCTATCGCCAGGCACTTCGGAATCAATCGGAGTAGGTCTCAAGTAAACTTGCAGAGGCGTTGAAAACATGAGAATGACCCGCACGGTACTAGCACTTTGGGTGATGTCTTTGGGTTCATTAGGGGCAAAGGCTGATACGTATGTCTTACCCTCCAATGGCGACAATGTGGTTGGCGCCTTGGGACTGGCTTCGACGGAACACGAAGACACCTTATCCGATCTGGCGCGTGCCTATAATATGGGTTTTTGGGAGCTCAGGCTGGCAAACCCGGTGGTGGACGCCTGGTTGCCGGGGGACGGCACAGAAGTCGTAGTACCCAGCCAGTATATCCTGCCTAAAGCACCGCAGGATGGAATTGTCGTCAACGTCCCTGAGATGCGTTTGTACTACTACCCAAGACCTAAAGCCAGAGAAGCGCAGGTGGTAATAACGCATCCCATCAGCGTTGGCCGCCAAGATTGGTCAACGCCCCAGGTGCGAACTCACGTAACGTCCAAGCAAAAGGATCCGGCTTGGTACCCACCAGAGTCCATACGCGCAGAACATGCGGCCGACGGAGATCCCCTACCCAAGGTAGTACACCCTGGCCCGGACAATCCACTGGGAGAATACGCGCTGCGCCTGGGGATTTCAGGATACCTGATCCACGGCACGAATAAACCGTACGGGATCGGCATGCGCGTTACCCACGGCTGTCTCCGCCTTTATCCGCGGGACATCGCCAGTTTGTTCGCGCAAGTCAAAGTAGGCACGCCGGTGCGCATCCTGAATCAGCCCTACAAGCTCGGCCGCGTTAACGGCTTGGTTTATTTCGAAGCCCACCCGCATTTGGAAGAAGACACAGCGAAGCTGGAGCAGCAACGCGCCGCCATTGACGCCGAGTTTTACCAGCTCGGGGCCTATGATATCGATTGGAATGCGCTGCAAGCCGCTTCGCAAGCGGCCAACGGTATTCCGGTTGCGGTTGCCAAACTGCCTGCTCCCGCGCTGGGCCAGAAGACCGCGGAGAATGGAAGCGATACCGCTGGATCTCAGATCCTGCTCGGCAAGTAGTTACTTGAACAGAAAAGCCCTGCGGTGCACGCATCGCAGGGCTTTTTTTACGTACCGAAGATCTTACTTCCTCATCGCGCGTTCGAACATCCGATCAAGCTTGTCGGCATTGTCGTTGCAGCAAGCCTGAGCGCTGTCTGCGGCTTGTTGCGCCGCCTGCGCGGCACTCGACGCTGAGTTCGCGGCGCTCAACGCTTCGTCGGCTTTGGTGCCGGCGGCGCGCGCCTCGGACAAAGCATTGTTGGCGGTAGCGCGCACTTCTTCAAGTTGGCCGGTCGTGGCGCATCCGGCCATGAGGCCGACCAACAACGAAATAGCAGTTACTCGCGACACAAAAATGCCAGTCTGTTTCATTACCCGTTCTCCTTTTGACAGAGTTTGATTAGCCCCAAGGTAGTTTCGAAGGTTTTACGCCTTCACCATTGAATATGGACTAATTTTCCAAAATTAGCAACTTCCGAGCAGCCAAGTTTTAAACACTCCGGGACGACAGATCCCCGCCAACAACGCGCTTAAGGCCCGCAACCAAACGTCCGATCGCTTCCGTTGCGGGTTCTTTTTGCAAGGCCCCGTACGCGATCCGGAAATAGCAACCGGTTTCTAAACCGAAAGCCGTCCCGGGTATGATCGCGACACCGTGTTCGGCGATGAGTCTGCGAGCGAGTTGTATAGCGGTGAGTCTGGTTTCCACCGCCAATAAGACATAAAACGCCCCTTGAGCCGGGAAAAGGTGACAATAGGACCCTACCGCGCTGAGCTCGTTGAATAAGACCTCCCGTATTTCACGGGTTACCCCCAGCTTTTTCTTACAGTAGTCGCTCCCGATCTCAAGCGCCCCGAGGGCGGCATGTTGTGAGATCAGGGGTGGGCAGATGAGATTGGTGTCTTGAGCCTTAAGCACGGCATCATAGAGGTGCTCCGGGATGACGGCGTAACCGATGCGCCAACTGGCAAACCCGTATGCCTTGGATAACGAATACACGGATATCGTATGGTGCGAGGAATCCGGGGTTGACGCCGGTGAGAAATGGCTTGCCGTTCCATAGGTGAAGTATTCATAGGCCTCATCGCTGATGTGGTATATCCCGCGGTCGCGGCACAAGGCATTCACCGTCCTCAGAAATCTCTCGGAGTATACGGCACCGCTGGGATTGTTGGGGGAAACGGTCACAATGGCACGCGTGCGTGGACTCAGAGCAGCCGCAATGCGGTCAAGACACGGATGAAAATTTTCGTCGGTCTCGACCAAGACGGGCACACAGCTTAACATCCGCAGCGCCATCTCTTGGTTGAAGTAATAAGGTACAGGAAGTATGACCTCGTCGCCGGGATCGGTAATCGCAAACAAGGCGGCCAGGAAGCCCATATTGGCGCCGGCGGTGACCACGATACGGTAACCTTGGGAGCAGTCTATGCCGTTTTCGCTTTTTAGTTTTCTTATCATCAAGTCGACCAGTTGTGGCTCGCCTTGCACCGGACCGTAGAGATGATTCGTGGGGTTGCTGGCGAACGCCGCTATGCGTTCTACGGCCTGTGTTGGGGGCCCGTAATAGGCAACACCTTGGCCCAACGAGATGGTTCCGGGGTGCGCGCGGATCAGGTCCCCGATAACCGAAATGATGGGTGATTGCACGGCCGCCATGCGGCGGCTTACTTCAAAACCGGGCCCCCGTATTTTTCCCGCAAGCGGCGCCAAAATGTGCTTATCCCTGCCAAATTGGACAAGCCGATGCGGCAGCGCTGTAACCGTTCTCAGGCCCCATCGATGAACTGCGCTTCTAGGACTTCCATGGTCTGCGACGGATGTAAGCAGCGATATTCCGTTGCCTGCCGCTCTGACGCGAACCATTGCGGAACCCGGGCATTCCATTCCTTGTAGTGCGCCGTTTCACGGTGGGCGGCCGCCTCCTTGGCAGAGGTGTAGACCTCATAGAGCAGAAACCGCGTTGAGTCTACGCGCGATTGCAATACGTCAAATCGGAGATTGCCGGGTTCTTGAACCGAGGCCTCGTGATTCCCCTTCACCGCGTTGAGGAAATCGGCGAGGTGCTCCGGCTTAATGTGCAACTGAACCAGCGTAGCGTACATAGCAGTTACCAGATAACGGGGATCACGACCAGGACTTCCAGTTATGCGGGTGTCTTGCCGCCGGATTAAACGATTTCAAGGACGAAACGTACAAGGACGCCGCTTAGCTACCTACTGGAAGCTTAACAAGCGGGCTTTGCCGTTGAATTGGGCCTTGAGGAACTGCATCTGGTCTGCGAGTATGCGTCGGTTGGACAAAGCGAGAAACTCCGCCCAGTTTGGCACATAGGGCACGGCTAATAGCGCCATCCCCACTTCTTCGGCAAGCCGGTTGCCCTTGTGGGTGTTACAAGAACGGCATGCTGTGACCACGTTAGACCAGCGATCGTGGCCGCCGCGCGACAACGGCACCACGTGATCGCGGGTAAGAAAGGCTTCCGGGCACTCGCGGCCGCAATACATGCACAAATGGCCGTCGCGCAGAAAAAGCTCGCGATTATCCAGTGGCGGAATGGTTCTCTTCACCCGCTTTCGGACCAAAGACCTTTTCACCGCGATGATGGAATTCACCGAAACCGCGGAGCGTTGCCCAGTGGCACGGCAAATCCCCCCGCGAAAGGTAAATACGTGGTCACCGGCTGTCCAGGCGACCATGTTTTTGCAATACAGGGATACCGCATCCTGCCAAGGTAACCATGTTATTGGTGCTCCGGCGATGTCAAGTCTCAGGATAAGTGGCGCCATGACGATTGCGGCCTGATGGGAGTTAATGACCTAATAGGCCCTGAACGCCGCCACTTTTTATGCGAAACTGACGATAAAATCAAGGGCATTTCGATAAATCGCTTCACTTCATTTATTGGAACATACGCACGGAGTATGGTTTCTTGCTTTGCTCCCTGCCTCAAACAGTTAGC
>JBOHHR010000066.1:0-7143 GCA_050725475.1 Gammaproteobacteria bacterium
GGCCGACAGTGGTTTCGGGTTGCTCACCGTGACCTCGGACAACCCCATGGGGTATGGACGAATTCTTCGGGATGAGCAGCGCAAGGTAATAGGAATAATGGAGGAGAGGGACGCAACTCCTGAGCAACGCACGATTAAGGAAATCAACACCGGATTGATGGCGCTTTCGGCGCAGTGGCTGCGCGAATGGTTAAGCCGAGTGGCTGCTGACAACGTGCAGAGAGAGTACTATCTCACCGATATCGTGGCTTTGGCGGCTGCCCACGGCCATTCCATATCCACCGTCTCACCGGATTGCGAAGCAGAGGTACGCGGAGTCAACGACCCAGCACAGTTGGCAGAGCTCGAAAGCCATTTTCGAGCCCGTCAAGCGCGCTCCTTGATGTTACAGGGGTTGACTCTCATCGATCCCGCACGCTTAGACTTACGCGGCAAGGTCACGTTTGGCACCGATTGCGTGGTGGATATCAACGTCATCTTAGAGGGCACGGTCCGCTTCGGAGAGCGCGTGCGGGTAGGGGCTAATACGGTGATCCGCGATTCCGAGCTCGGCGATGACGTGGTGATATTGCCTAACTGCGTCATCGAGAGCGCCTCCATAGACCGCGGTTCCCAGTTGGGCCCGTTCGCCCGCTTGCGCCCCGAATCAAAGTTGCGCGAGGACGTGCGCATCGGTAATTTCGTGGAGATCAAGAAATCAGATATTGCAAGCGGCACGAAGATCAATCACCTGAGCTATGTTGGCGACACGCAAGTGGGAAAGAACGTAAATATCGGTGCGGGAACCATCGTTTGCAATTACGACGGCGCGAACAAGCATCGCACCGTGATCGGCGATGGCGTGTTCGTGGGATCAGACACGCAACTAGTCGCTCCGCTTACGGTCGGGGAGGGCGCCACCATAGGAGCCGGAACGACAGTGACCCAAGATGTACCCCCCGGTGTGTTAGCCCTTAGCCGCACACGCCAGATCACCATCCCCGGCTGGCAGCGCCCGCAGAAGAAAAAACCTCATTCCTGAGCAAACTGTCAAAACAAGTTAGCGAAGGCCATTGCCTCATGCCGTCTTTATGTGACACTTTTTGTCGCGCTTTGGCGACAGCGAAGATCTCCCTACGCCCTTGGCCAAGCAAGGGATGTGGCTACGATGCAGGCTGTGAGCCCCGATCCTGGGCTTCCATGGTGGTTCAGAGATGCCGTGGCATGGTTCTAGCTGTATCCGTTCGCAACATAAGTTCAAAAGCAAGAATATAGATTTTATCCTGGGAGCGGAGGACTAGTGAAACACGGTTGGTCAGCATGGTGGGACTTCAAGAACGGGAAATACTGGAGACATTGATAGCTTTATTGGCACAATGCGATGAGCTGTTAAACGACTTGGAACGATACAGTCCCAAGTATGATGAGGTGATCAGAGCTACTCGCGCCGCTTATGGCAATGCTTTAACTGCATATGTCGCAGATTAGTGTCCGGTTTCGCTAACTAACGAGTGTCACTTGATGACAGGATTTTAGTGTCAGCCCCTATCGAATTCGTTTTCCTCTCGTAGCGCTAATGCTCCCCTCTGCTTGGCAAGGAGGCCGGGCAGAGTGGGAGCCTTTTTTTGAACCTGAATGTGTTTCTCGATTTAGGCGTCGCAGTGCCGCCCAGTCAACCACGAAGGCGCACGCTGGGCGACCCGCGTTGGCTTTGTCTTTCAACCTCTTTCCGCTGCGTGGCCTCTTATCGCGGCGCTTCCGTTTCGGGTGAACTTGGTGGGGATAGCGCAAGCGGATCGGTGGGGATCACGAAAAGCAGGAGACCCAAGGCCACCAGCAGGACGCTGATTGCTTTTCCCAGCCGCTCTTGTTTTTCCGAAAGTTCAACCTCTTTGTGAATCCCGGATATGAGCACCAGCATCAACACGGTCAAACCCAGCGTAATCAACAACACCGGCATATGGGTGCTTTGCAGGGTGGCGATCGCTTCGATCAGGTGTTGCATGAGGGTCTATGCTTGATTGGGACCAGTTTTAAAAGGCTCGCTATTCTAAATCTCTAAAATCATTTTGGCGATACTGCATGCTTCGCTCAGTTTTCCGGATCCTGTTGTTTGCGCCATTGGTGGGCGGTGCGGCAAGTGCCGATCAAAACCCTCCAGGCCGATTGCTGGATGTGGGCGGCTTCAAGCTTCATCTGGACTGCGTCGGGTTGGGATCCCCGACTGTGGTTCTCGACGCGGGCTTGGGAGGATCGGCGGATGACTGGTCCAAGGTGCAACCGTTAGTGCGGCAAACCACCCGCGCCTGCACTTACGACAGGGCCGGCTACGGATGGAGCGACCCGGGCCCCGCTCCCCGCACGAGCGGTCGCATCGCATCAGAACTGCGGACCCTGCTCGCCCGTGCCAAGGTACCGCCACCGTATATCGTCGTGGGCCACTCGTTTGGGGGATATAACGCACGCTTATTTTCCAGTTTTTATCCTCATGACACCGCCGGCCTGGTGCTGATCGATTCTCCTCATGAAGCCCAGGTGCCGAATCTTTTTCAGCATCAGATCATACGCTTGATCGATCCTCATGGCTTGCTACAGCAACTGTGGACACCCGAGCTGGCCAGAGTGCTTTCCTCGGTAGAGCTGGGCGCGATCGCGCCACTGCTGGGACTCAAAGCAAAGACCTTGCAGGCGATCTTGGGCGAGCTGGCCGCCTTCAAAGAAAGCGGTGAGGAGCTGTCTGCATCCACCATCCACCCAGACTTGCCGCTGGTGGTGATCATGCACGGCCTACGGGTTCTGCCGTCCGGACTTGGCGACCAGATGGAGCGGGAGTGGCTGGAGTTACTGCGTCACTTGGCGCGGCGCCAACGCCACGGCCGCTTTGTGATCGCAGAAAAAAGCGCCCATCTCGTGCCGCTCGAACAGCCGGAATTGGTCGCGCAAGAGATCCGCAATCTGGTGCACGCCTACTCCGGCAATAGCATCCACAAACCGTAGTTCGCTCTGGAAGACTCATTCCCCGCCCGGCCCGTAGGCTTCCTCGGGAAGAATTTCATCTAAGCCGTAAACCGAAGCGACAGTCCTCATGCGCCGAGGTATATTCTTATAGTCAAGGCTAACGCCGGCGCGCCGAGCGCGGCGCTGAAGCTCAACCAAAAAAGCGAGCCCGGCACTGTCAAATCCTTCCACACTCGAAAGATCCAGCACCTTACCAGGCCCCGACTGAAACATTGCGTCCACATCCCGAAACCCGCCATCGATGCTGTAGGTGTCTAAAGACCCCGTTACCGTCCACATTCGGTCATCGACCGGCGCGATTCTCCACATTACTTCTTGTGGGTTTCAATCGCCAGCGTATCTTTCTGTGCTAACTGACCGATCAGGCCATCGAGACCTAGCCTTTGAATATCAGCCGCAAAGCTCGACCGATAGGTGGACAATAAGCTTATCCCATCCACCGAGATGTCGTAGACCTTCCACTCCTTATCCCGTGCGTGCAAACGGTAATTCACCGGCAGCGGCGGTCCCCCGCCAGGCGCTGCGATCTCTGTGCGCACGGTTATCCGCTCTGCATTGGGATCGGCGTTTAGAGGCAAATAGCGGATTTCCTGGTCTTCATACTCTAACAGTACCGTCGCGTAGGTGCGGACCATCAGCTTCTTAAATTCGTCGCTGAAGCGTTGCCGTTGCTGCGCATTCGCCTCAGGCCAGTGCTTGCCTAACACCCAGCGCGCGATGCGCCCAAAATCGAAATGGGGCACGACGAGCTCATTCACCAAATCGTAGAGCCGCGAACGATCGGTTCGTAACACCTCTCGCTCGGTACGGACTCGTTCGATAACCTTGTCTGCCGTTGACTGAACCAATGCTTTCGCCTCTTCCGGCGGCGCTACAGCGGCGCACGGCACGGCGAAAAGCAATCCTATTGCCAAGAGAAAGCCCTTCATAAACTGTCTAATGCCTCCAAAAACGTCATCTTGAATAGATGCCTTAGGGGACCGCTGCGCAACGGAGCCTTTCTACTGCTCGTCTCCCGAGGCCTTGTTGTACAAAAACTGGCCCAGCACGCGCTCTAAAACCACTGCCGATTGAGTAAGTGTAATCTCATCACCTTCCTTTAGAAAGGTCTCCTCTCCGCCGGGTTCTAGCGACACGTACTGCTCGCCCAATAATCCCGCAGTGTAGATGTTCGCACTGGTGTCCTCAGGTAGGTTATTGTATTTTTGTTGAATCGATAGGGTCGCGACTGCCTCATAGGTGCTGGGATCCAAACCGATCGCGGACACCCGGCCGATCACCACACCGCCCATTTTCACCGGAGCCCGTATTTTCAGCCCACCGATATTCTCGAAATTAGCACGCACCCGATAATCTGAATCACCTAAGAGGCTCAGCTCACTCAGATTGCTTATGCGTAAGGCCAAGACCAGTAAAGCCGATAGCCCGACTAGAATGAACAATCCCACCAAGGTCTCAACGGTCTTCGAGTGATACATGATTACCTCTTTTACTCGAACATGAGTGCGGTTAGGACAAAATCCAGTCCTAATACCGCGAGACTCGAGTTCACGACGGTTCTGGTTGTGGCCCGGCTCACCCCTTCGGAGGTGGGTAGGGCGTCGTAGCCCTCGAACACCGCGATCCACGTGACCACAAAACCGAATACCAGGCTTTTGATGACTCCATTTACGATGTCGTCATTGAAATCCACCGCCTCCTGCATCTGTGCCCAGAAGGCACCCTCGTCCACGCCTAATATGCCAACACCGACAAAATATCCGCCATAAACGCCGACCGCGCTAAATAGTGCGGCCAAGAGGGGCATGGCCAGAAAACCCGCCAGCAGCCGCGGCGCCACGATGCGGTGCAGGGGATCCACCGCCATCATTTCCATCGCCGATAGCTGCTGGGTGCTTTTCATCAGACCGATCTCCGCCGTCAAGGCAGAACCTGCGCGCCCGGCAAACAGCAAGGCCGAGACCACCGGCCCCAGCTCCCGCACTAGGGACAACGCCACCAAGATCCCTAAGGACTCCTCCGCCCCGAAATCGACCAGGGTGTTGTAGCCCTGCAACCCCAACACCATGCCGACGAATGTCCCCGATACTACGATGATGACCAGCGACAACACATAGACGGAAAAGAGCTGGGCTGACAACAAGCGCCATCGCAAGAATACCTTTGGTAAGCCGACCAGAGTGTAGGCCAGGAATAGATGTCCGCGGCCTAGGCGTTCAAACACCTCCAATCCGGTGCGCCCGAGAAGACGCAGGCTTCGCACCATTATTTCTCGCCGTCCAGCAGGTCGCGCTGCACGGAGGGCGCCTCGTAATGAAACTGAACGGGGCCATCCGGCAAGGCGTTCATGAACTGCTGCACCCACTCCGATCCCGTCTGGCGGATCTCTTCCGGTGTGCCCTCGCCCACGACCTTCTTGTTCGACAGAACGTAGATGTAATCCGCGATGGAACCCGTTTCCGGGACATCATGCGATACCACGATGCTGGTGAGGCCCAAGGCATCGTTCATCTTTTTGATCAACCTCACCAATACGCCCATGGAAATCGGGTCCTGTCCCGCGAACGGCTCGTCGTACATGACTATCGTCGGATCCAGGGCGATCGCGCGCGCCAATGCAACGCGTCGCGCCATGCCGCCAGACAGTTGCGCGGGCATGAGATCGCGCGCGCCGCGCAACCCTACTGCCTCGAGTTTCATCAGCACCAAGTCCCGGATAATCGGTTCGGGCAGGCGAGTGTGCTCTCGGATGGGAAACGCCACGTTATCGAATACGGAAAGATCGGTTAACAGGGCGCCGTGCTGGAACAGCCTTCCGATGCGCTTGCGCAAGGCGAAAAGCCTGCGCCGGGACAACCGGGGGATCTCCTGACCGTCGACGACCACGGTGCCGGTGTGGGGGCTGAGCTGTCCGCCGATGAGCTCTAACAGGGTCGTTTTGCCACACCCGCTAGGCCCCATGATGGCCGTTATTTTCCCTCGCGGGATGTTCAAGCTAACGCTCTCGAGGATCACTCGTTCACCGCGTCTGAAACTCAAATCCTTGACGATGACCAAGGGGTCTGGGTTAGTGGTATCGTTATTCAAACTTATCCTGGATGACTGAACGGACTACCCGGAGGATGGCTTGCCCTGGCGGCGGACTGTTCCGCCCCGCTGCCAAAGCGAAGCACCGATGATGATCCCCTCCCGAGCCCAAAGCTGTGCATTGTCTTCGACCCTATGGGCAAGGTCAACCGGCCGCAAGCAGACCGCACGGGTGCCCTAAAGCGCGATGTTCACCCCGGCGGCCGATTGTCTGGCGCTAGCCCGTGCTTGTTCCACGCTCTCGGCTAAGGCCAGCGCTACACCGAGCCGGCGGCGCCCGTTCACTTCCGGTTTGCCGAACAATCGGATCGCCGTGTCGGGCTGGGCCAGTGCCTCCTCCAGGCCCTGATAACGAATGTTTGTTGATCGTCCCTCTCCCATAATGACGCAGGAGGCTGCAGGGCCCCGCTGCCGGATCACCGGGATGGGTAATCCCAGGATCGCCCTCACGTGCAGGGCGAATTCCGACAGATCCTGTGATATCAAGGTAACCATGCCCGTATCATGCGGCCGTGGGGAGACCTCGCTGAAGATCACGTCTCCCCCTTGCACGAATAGCTCAACGCCAAACAGACCATAGCCGCCTAAAGCCCCCGTGACTCGAGCGGCCAAAGACTGTGCCCGTTCCAACGCGGTGGCGCTCATCGCGTGCGGTTGCCAGGATTCACGATAGTCGCCGTCCACCTGCAAATGGCCTATAGGCGCGCAAAACGAAGTGCCGTCGCGGTGGCGCACGGTCAATAAAGTGATCTCGTAGTCAAAATCGACATAGCCCTCGACGATGATGCGCCCGCCGCCGGTGCGCCCCCCAGACTGCGAATAATCCCAAGCAGAAAGGATATCATCGTGCTTGCGAACCAGGCTTTGCCCTTTTCCGGAGGAGCTCATGACGGGCTTCACCACACAGGGGAAGCCCAAGTCTTGAGCCGCCAAGCGCAGTTCGGCTTCACTGTCCGCAAATCGGTACGGGGATGTTGGTAGACATAACTCCTCTGCCACCAAGCGCCGGATCCCCTCGCGGTTCATGGTCAGTCGGGTGGCTTTGGCCGAGGGGATCAC
>JBOHHR010000067.1:0-4655 GCA_050725475.1 Gammaproteobacteria bacterium
ACTTGTGTTCCAGCCGCGGAAAAACGTTCTCGATCTTGGCAACGGTATCCCACGTGCCCGATAACAGCATCAACATGGCGAATTCCCCGCCCATCACCGCCATGCGACTGTCGACGATATTGCATCCGGCCTCTTTTATCGCCTTCGTGAGTGCATCGACTAAGCCGTTGCGGTTAGCGCCGATGGCAGAGACAACGAGAAGGTTTTCCGCACGAGGGGCTGGTGCGCCTTGAGTCAATGGGCAAACCCCTCAAATGAAAACAACAAAAGGCATGATAGCCGGACGTCAACGACAGGGAAAAGGCTTTGCCGCCATCCAGGGGCTGATCCGCATGTGAGACAGTATACCCTAAATCCTGGGATGTGCTCTAGCTTTAGGTTGTCATGTTTCAGGAGGGCAAGTACCATGATCGTGTAGGAATACGCGGCGAAGACCTCTTTCCAAATCTAAGTCTCGCATTTATTGCCCGGAGGTAAGGTGACGATGTTTCAGGGGAGTATGGTGGCGATCGTAACACCGATGCAGTCCGGAATAGAGCCTGATACCCAGCTCGACCTGGGCGCTTTGGCCGAACTCATTGAGTTTCACCTCGAAAATCAGACCGATGCCATCGTTGCTGTCGGAACCACCGGCGAATCGGCCACGCTAAACGAGCAAGAGCACTGCAAGGTGATCGGCTTCGTTATCGAACGGGTTAGAGGCCGGGTGCCCGTCATAGCCGGCACCGGCGCAAACTCCACCACGGAGGCGATACGCTTAACCGATTGGGCCAAGCGGGCCGGTGCCCAAGCATGCTTGCTGGTGACGCCTTATTATAACAAACCCACCCAAGAGGGTCTGTACCGGCATCACAAGGCGGTTGCCGAGGCGGTTGCGATCCCTCAGATTTTATACAACGTCCCGGGACGCACAGCCTGTGATATGCTCCCCGAAACAGCGGCCCGCTTGTCGGAGATCGGCAATATCATCGGCATCAAAGAGGCCACAGGGGACTTAGAACGGGTGAACCGCCTACGCGCCTTGTGCGGAGACGAATTTATTTTGTTGAGTGGGGACGATGCCACCGCGATGGAATTCATGCTACGCGGGGGCAAGGGTGTCATCTCGGTTACCGCGAACGCGGCACCGAAAGCCATGCACGAGATGTGCATGGCCGCCGCCGCGGGGAAACGCGAGCAAGCCCAGACGATCAATCAGCGCTTAGAGAGGTTGCACCAGGGCTTATTCTTGGAATCCAATCCTATCCCGGTAAAGTGGGCTCTTAACCAAATGGGGTTGATCCGAGCCGGGCTCCGGTTACCGCTTACCTGGTTGTCCGAACGCTACCACGGCCCGCTCCTTGAGGCTCTGGCACAAGCCGGGGTCCCTAACTAAAATACATGGTGTCGACAAATCACGGTTTAGCCGCGCCAAGATCAATAGAATCGCGTAATGTTGTTTAGATCCTTTTGGCTCTTAGTCCTGTCAGCGCTCTTGTTCTCGGGCTGCAGCAGGTTTTTCCCGGCGCTCGATGAGATGGTGCCAGACAAACGCAAGGAATACCAAAGAGCCGAATCATTGCCCGATTTAGAGATCCCCCCTGATCTGTCTTCTGACACCATCAAGGACTCCATGGCGGTGCCGGAAATCAACCAGAAGGGAGCGGCCGCGTATTCCACTTACCAAGATCGCGTCGACAGAAACAAGGACGAAGGTGGAAGCTCCGCCAACCACATTGCCACCGCGGCTCTTGGCGACGAGACGGCTATCGCCGTTTCGGGGACCGTTGCGGAAATCTGGCCAAGGCTTATCGCCTTTTGGCGGCAACAGGGCTATCCCTTAGATCGTGATGACCGGGATTTGGGCGTAATTGAAACCGCTTGGCGGGAGGATCGCCAAGCTCTCGTGCGGGATAAGTTTAAGCTGTTTGTGGAACCGAGCGAAACGCCGAGCAGCAGCACTCTGTTTTTGTCCCACAAAGGCGAGCGGATGGTTCCCGAAGGCCAGAACGTTTCCTGGACCCCGCGCGAGCGCGATGAACGCTTGGAAAAAACACTTGCGGGAGAGCTACAGGCGGCCCTGAAAGGAGCTTTGGAAGATACCTCGCCAACAACGGTGGAAGCCCCGGACAGTGGACTCGCAGAACCCTTATCTGGTCAGCGCGCGCGGCTCCTAAGCGCGGGTGGCAACAAGCTTTACCTCACCCTGCCTGAAGATTTCTCAGGTGCGTGGCGCGACACCGGGTTGGCACTCGAACATGCGCGCGCTATAACTATTGAAGACCGAGACCGTACACGGGGCGTCTATTACATACGCTATGCATCCCGCCGCGGCGAAGGCGATTCCGAGGGCTCGGAACAAGCGGAGCGTAGCGCCTGGTCAAAGCTCGCTTTTTGGAAAGGCGATGATTCTAAAAAATTCCAAATCAGCGTGACCGGTGTCGGTCCCAAAACGGAGATCGTCGTGCTTGAGCCAGATGGACGATGGGACCAAAGTAAGACCGCCGCTGAAATCCTCGAACTGCTGAGAATTCAACTTAACAACGCGCCGCCTGTCGCCAGTACTTTGCCGGGAACATAAGGCCCTTCTTGGCGGTAGGAGTCGCGTTCCAGGACCGACGATAACGGACGGGGTTTAGTCCGAATTGATTGATGCTTCCGTAGCCATACCTCCCGCCCTCGCGAGCTTACTCTTGAAAAGAGTTTGCCCGTCCCCATATCTAGGACGGACAGTTGTTACCAAACTCTATTTGGAGGAACGTTCATGACCATCGTTGAGTATTCCCCTTGGACCTTATTGAACCGCGTCCGCGCCGAGTTGCTGGGAAACCTGCCTTTTTGCGAGCGGGTTGCGGACGGATCAATTTCTTGGTCGCCGGCGGTTGACATTCGCGAGCACGATGACCGCTACGTCCTTTATGTGGATGTACCCGGCGTGGACCCAAAAGAACTGGAACTCGCCGTCGGAAATGGAATTTTGACCATAAAGGGCAGTCGCGGCCAGGAAAACCTCGAAGCGCGGCCGGGTCTCCGCCACCTAGAGCGCAGGCATGGCGATTTTTGCCGGAGCTTTGTTCTGCCTGACACGGCTGATGCCGACCGCGTAAGCGGATCTCAGCGGAACGGCGTAGTAGAGATCGTGGTTCCGAAAAAGGAAGAGATTCAGCCACGCAAGATTGTGGTCAATTGAAGAGCTACACCGACGAACGGCACAGGATGCGCCGTTCGTCCTAACGGCCCAACGAGAGTCAAGAGGATCAAACCTGCTGTTGCCGCTTGCGGTCAATGACACAAGTGGTGAGGTGGTTCAGGTCAGCAAGGACATCGAACGGCTCCTCTTCCCGGAGTTCGGGCGCGCCCAGGGGTTCATGACCAAAGGATGGCTCCGGCTAATGCCTCCCAGTCCGAGTATGTGATGGCGGGTATCTTTCTGTACGAAAGAGGAGGAAAACGCCAGCATAGGACTGCTGAGTTCCTGGTGGAGACAGTGCAGGGACGTTACGACGTATTTCTTCTGTCGTCGAGCGCAAGACCAGAAACATCGCGGCCAACGCAGACATCTGGATCGGCACCGATTCGCTTCCGTTTTTGATTATCCGATTGCCTGGCTCTTAGCGCAAACGAAGCCAAGCTTAAAATCGATTTAGCTTATATTACAATGTGTTCTAAAGCATGTGTCGGCGCAATGCCTATTCCAGTGGGGCTTGGTGGCCTTGCCGTGCCGACCCACCGCTTGCAGCGTAATGGTCTATCCTTATTCTGGAAGTTCCAGTCGAAAGACTAAAAGGGAGCTTTACAAAGCCGGGAGAGTCTAAGCAGTTGCTTCGGCCGCGGACGGCTTGTGACGCAACACCACAACACGGATCTGCTATGAAATGGCGCTTACAGTGCGGCTTAGCCTTAGCCGCAGGCGGCATGGTTGGGGCCCTGATCGCCTTGAGTGTGATTGAGCTGCAAACCTCTGAATTCCAGGCAGCACAGCTCGCCGCTTTTGCGCGAAAACTCTACTTCAGACCAAAACCTGGGCCGAGCCCGGCTATCCAGTTTCCGGCGGAGGGTCCCTACGACAAGCGGATGGGCTACAGTGAGTTACCGCGCTTCCTGAAGCGCTTGCACGCAACCGGATTTCAGATCGAGTCTCAGGCGCGGTTCTCCCCGGCCCTGTTAAGGGTTGCGAAGTGGGGATTGTTTCCGACTTATCGTGAGAAAGATCAGGCGGGCCTGGAGATCCTCGATCGGCGCGGCGATAGGCTTTTTTTTCATATCTACCCACAGCACATCTACAAAGAGTTCAATACCGTTCCCCCACTGGTCGTGGGTACCTTGTTGGCGATTGAGAACCGAGAGCTATTGAACCCACGTTATCCAAAAAGAAACCCCGCCGTGGAGTGGGATCGGCTGTTCAAAGCCGCACTGAAGTATCCGCAAGGGATCTTCAACGACGCAAAAGGCCCCGGTGGCAGCACTCTGGCGACGCAACTCGAAAAAGCACGGCATAGCCCCGAGGGTCTGACCAAATCTCCGCCGGAGAAGCTGCGTCAGATGGCGTCGGCCAGCCTGCGCGCCTATTTAGATGGGGAAGAGACGCTTGAGGCGCAAGAGCAGGTGATCGTGCACTATCTCAACTCATTGCCCTTAGCCGCCGTCCCTGGGCAGGGCGAGGTGATCGGTCTTGC
>JBOHHR010000068.1:0-2974 GCA_050725475.1 Gammaproteobacteria bacterium
CGTGCTAGCCTCCGCGAGACGCGGTTGCACCTGTGCGGTGAACCATTCGTCCAGCACGTAGTGAAGATAGACGTTGGCCAAGAGCGGTGATAGAACCCCGCCTTGCGGAGTGCCGGTTTCGGGATAAAACAACTGACCCTCCTCCAACACCCCAGCTTTGAGCCACTTGTCGATCATCCTTCTTACCATACCATCCGTAACTCGTCTGGCCAGACACTCCCGCAGTGGGGTAAATGGAATGCTGTCGAAGTACTTGCGGACATCAACGTCAAGCACCCATCATCCACCCCGCCCCATGATCGTGCTCCAGATGACGCGCAGCGCTTGGTGCGCATTGCGACCCGGCCGAAAGCCGAACGAGCAGTCCTGAAAGTCCTGTTCGTAGATCGGCTCTAGCAGCATCACGATGGCTCGTTGCGCCACTTTGTCCTCGAAGCACGGGATGCCGAGCCCGCGCTTTCCACCGTCCGATTTCGGTATGTAGCGCCGTCGAACCGGCAGCGCTTGATAACGGCCCGATTTGAGTCGCTCGACCAGACTGAGAAGGTTCTGCTCCAGGTTGGCCGCATAGTCTTCCGCGGTCGCACCGTCGACTCCCTCCGCGCCGTCCTTGCGGGTGCATTCGTAGGCATACTTCACCCACTCGTAATCGACATAGTGATTGAGCGAGGTGAACGCCATCCTTGGGTCGCGTCTTGCCAGTATGGCTATTCGCTCCTGTTTCGTTGACACGCTTTCAGGTTTCAATGCCCCCTCCGTGTTTCTCAAGAACGATTCTGTATCAGCGGTGCCCCCCTTTCCTCGGCTGGGTCCACCCGAGCCGTGTTCCCCAACGTCGTCAGTACTACGAGGCGACTCAAGACTTCCTGCGCCGAATACGGGGGCGCTTATTGGTTCGCTTCCCCGCTCCAACTCGCGTCTCTTCATTCGCTCCCACGCGGCAGAGACCTCCGCGCGGGCCTGGCCCCGTTCAAGCCCGGCGCCCTTGGCTAGCTGGAGTTGGTCGAACGCAGGATCTCCCAGGTTCCTGGGGAATCCATCCCATACCTTTGCCCCGCTCTCGGACCCGGCTAGTCTGGCTGATCTCACCTTTACGATCAGCGCAGTGCCGTCCCCAACTCCACAACGTTGAAGACACCCGCAGTTACCACAATTTCGAGGCTCAATGACGCGGCTTCAGTATCTGCTGCCTAATGGAATGGACTCCACCCCCTTCCTCAGTAACACCGATCAACCCGGCTAGACTTGAGGCTATCCAACTTACAACTGACAGGAGAAAACGGACATGAACGTGACGACCATTGGGCTGGACCTTGCCAAGAATGTCTTTCATGTGCACGGCGTCGATGCGCACGGAAAGGCGGTGCTGCGAAAGCGGCTCAATCGCGGAAAGCTGCTTGAGTTCTTCGCCAATCTGCCGGGCTGTCTGGTGGGCATGGAGGCCTGTCCCGGTGCCCATTATTGGGCACGTGAGTTTGAGAAGCTCGGCCATGAGGTGAAGCTCATGCCCGCCCAGTACGTGCGCCCCTACGTCAAACGCAACAAAAACGACCCCAACGATGCTGAGGGCATTTGCGAAGCGGTCAGCCGGCCGAGCATGCACTTTGTCAGTGTCAATACCGCGGCACAGCAAGATATCCAATTGGTTCACCGGATCCGTAGCCGTCTGGTCGGTCAGCGCACCGCGCTCATCAATCAACTACGCGGCTTGCTCGGCGAATACGGCTTTGTCTTTTCCCAAGGCCTCGCGCCGCTGCGTCAAGGCGTGGCGCGTCTCCTTGGGCAGGCGGAGCAGCACTGGCCCTGCAGGGTCTGACCGATCTCATGGCGCAGTGGCGCGAACTGGACGAGCGCATCGCCGCGTACGATGGGCGCATTAAACGCCTCTGCCAGGAGGATGCGCGCAGCCAGAAGCTCATCGCACTGCCTGGCGTCGGGCCCCTGACCGCCACCGCCATTGTCGCCGCAGTCAACGACGGCACCCAATTCAAGAAAGCACGGCAGATGGCCGCGCATATCGGCTTGACCCCCTATGAACATAGCACCGGTGGCAAACAACGGCTCCTCGGGATCAGTAAGCGAGGTGACATCTATCTCCGGACACTCCTCATCCACGGGGCACGCACGGTGCTAAAATATGCGCCCAAAAAGACCGATCCTCTCTCGCGTTGGGCGTCTGCCGTCGCCGCGCGGCGCGGCTTCAATCGTGCCGCGGTCGCCCTCGCCAATAAGCTCGCCCGCATCGCCTGGGCCTCTTGGCACACGACCGCACCTTTCAACCCCAAAGGGCAAACCCGTAAGCGCGTCTTGAAACCCACGGGCCTATGAACGGCCAAAGTGATGCACCCTTTGTCCACCGCCTGCGATTATCCAACGGTCTCCGGCCGTGGACAAAGCGTGCATCACTTTGGCGTGGCAAGCCATCAACGATAGCAGCCTCCCTACCGCCGATTGCGAAGGTTGGAAAACAACTGATGGACATCCAGGTCAGACCGGTGTTCTGCAAACCCTTGAAGCGTAGTGGTACCTCGATACCGCCTGCCTATGCGGGAGCAGAACGCGCATATTCCATCATGGTCAGAGCTCTGCGAGCTCACTTAAAGGCCGGATATATACCTGCAGTCTTAACCTCTTGCCCATCACTTATTTCCTTCCTTGCAAACCGGGTGGAGTCCATATATACGCTTCACGAAGCACGTTACCATGCCCCATGCAAGGCTCGCTTCCGGCTGGTGGCTAGCCTTTACCGGGAGGGAGTCGAACCCTCTGGATTCCAATGAAAGGTTTCCATCTGCTACATCAGACTTCCCCCTTTCCCAGGCTTATCCTGGCGCGATGTGGAGCTTGTGGGCAGCCGCCGGTCTGTGGGCAAGGGGTGGGAAACGCGCAGCGTTTTCCATGCCTTGTCCACAGGATTGCGCGAAGCGCAAAGGCGGGAATCGGCGCAGCCGACTGTCCACAAATCCACAGGCCG
>JBOHHR010000069.1:0-1802 GCA_050725475.1 Gammaproteobacteria bacterium
GGTCGCGCCACTCGCATCCAGCGCGTTGGCGTACAGCTACCACGCGGCGGAATACTGTGGAACGAGGGCTACGGCTTGAGCGAGGTGGGACGCGGCGCGCTCGGGATGCCCCTGCTTTAAGTACGCGCTTCCCAGGCTGAAACGCAACAGAGCCGTGTCGCTGCCACCAGAGAGCAATTTCTCGAGATTTTCGATCGGCGATGGCATAACGTGGAGCTATCGAGGATGTCGGGAGTGGGGTGGCATCTCTGCACCGGCCGCTTGAGGCAGCAGACCTTATCTCCCCGTCTGTTTCGGGTCGAGACCAAGGATCCGCAGCTTGCGATACAGATGGGTGCGCTCCATCCCGGCCCGGTCGGCTACCTTGCTGACGCTGCCACCGCTGATTTGAAGATGATATTCGAGGTACGCGCGCTCGAACATCTCTCGCGCCTCGCGCAGCGGGCGCTCGAGTCCAGGGACGGTTTTGGGCGGATTACCTTGCTGGCTCAAGCCCAAGGTTGATTCGATTTCTCCGCTATCGATATCGCCGCTCTCTCCTAGAATCAAGGTCCGCTGCACCAGATTTTTTAGTTCCCGCACGTTACCGGGCCAGTGATAGCCGCACAAACAATGGATTGCTCGCGCGGTGAATGTGCGACGCGGCAGCCCTTCTTGCTCCCCGAAGCGATCGATGTAAAAAGCCAACAAAGCCGGTATGTCTTGCGCGTGCTCCCGCAGCGCCGGCACGTGCAGCGGCACCACGTTCAAGTGGTAGTAGAGATCATCACGAAAACGCCCCGCCTGGATATCGGCGAGTAATTCGCGGCGCGTGGCCCCGATCACCCGGACATCGACGGCTACCGGTTCCCGTCCGCCGACGCGCAGAAACATATTATTCTCCAAGGCGCTGAGGAGCCTTGCCTGCATATTCTGGTCCAAGTCCGCAACATCTTTCAGGAACAAGGTGCCGCCGTTCGCCCGCTCCAAGAAGCCGTAATGGACCGAGTTCCCTTCCTCACTGCCGAAAAGCTCCAGCGCGGGATTCTCTGCCGCCAGCCCGGCGACCCCCACAGCCACAAAGGGACTGCTGGCGCGTCCGCTGCGTTGATGGAGATACCGTGCGAATACCTCCTTCCCGCTTCCGGGTTCTCCCGTAATCAACGCCGGGGTGTTGTGCGCGGCCATCTTTTGGACCTGTTCCCGCAGCCCCGCGATAGCCGGATGGGTCCCGATCGGTTCGCTTAGCGCTTGCTGGGACGCACGCTGAAGGCCGATGTTCTCCCAGCGTAAAGAAGCCGCTTCCAAAGCCCGCCGGATGGTTAACAGGAGCTTCGCCGTGGATAAGGGTTTCTCGATGAAGTCGTACGCCCCTAAGCGGGTGGCCTCCACTGCGGTTTCTACGGTGCCGTGGCCTGACATGACGATGACCGGGTTGTCCAAAATGCTACCCTCAGACCATTCCTTTAGCAGCTCTATGCCGTCGGTGTCCGGCAGCCAGATATCGAGCAAGGTAAGCTCCGGTCGGCGCTCGCGGCGCGCCTTGCGCGCCTGCTCGGCGCTCTCCGCCAAAGCGACGTCAAAACCTTCCTCTTCTAGGATCTCCTTGAGCAGGGAAAGGATCTCAGGTTCGTCGTCGACGACCAGGATATGTTTTGAATTCATACGGCGTTGCGAATCGCTGGCATGGCGGCTAAAGCGGGTGCGACAACGGGAAGTCGAATGATGGCGCTGGCGCCAGTGCTTTGGTTGTTTTCCATCCACACGATCCCGTTATGTTCCTCGACGATTTTTTTCACGATGGCCAGCCCCAGGCCGGTGCC
>JBOHHR010000070.1:0-4046 GCA_050725475.1 Gammaproteobacteria bacterium
TGTTACTCGCTCAGCCCGCGCGCAAGCGCTGGTACCATTACTCCCGCGCCCGGGACATGATGCTGGAAGCGACCGACACTGAGTATGCGCCTTGGTACCTCGTGCATACAGATGACAAGCGGCGCGGCCGCCTAAATTGCATTTCGCATCTGCTGAGCCTGTACCAAGCGTTGCCCCGATCGAAGGTAGAACTCCCCAAACGTTCGATGAAAGGCCGATACGATGACGCGGCATCCCTGAAAGGAAGGCGGTTTGTGCCGGAAAAGTACTGACTCGGCACATTCATCGGACGGCTGAGTACCATCGATGGCCCAGGGCGAAACTATCCCCCTCGCCTTCCGCATCGCGCCGGGTCTTAAGCTTTTTCCCGCTTATCGGCGCGAATGGCTTCGCCACGACCTAGTGGCCGGTGTTTCAGTGGCGGCCGTGGCACTGCCGACCGCCATCGCCTACGCCCAGCTCGCAGGGTTTGATCCGGTTGTCGGTCTCTATGCGAGCATCTTGCCGCTTCTCGTCTATGCGCTCTTCGGCACCTCCCGACAGTTGATCGTGAATCCGGATGCGGCCACCTGCGCGATGGTGGCGGCCATCGTCGCGCCGCTTGCCGGCGGCGATCCCGGCACCTATCTTTCGCTATCGGTGGTTCTTGCCGTGCTCACGGGCTTGGCCTGTATCGCCGGGGGGTTTTTCCGGCTCGGATTTCTTGCCGACTTCCTTTCCAAGCCCATCTTGATCGGCTATCTCGGCATTGCGCTCAGCATCATTCTGGGTCAGATCGGCAAGGTGTTCGGTTTCTCTATTGAATCGGGCGGCATCATCCCGCGGCTCATCGAGTTCGCTGGCAAATTACCGCAGACGCACCTACCCACACTGGCGGTGGGTGCGGTTGCGCGGGCGGTGGTATTGGGCGTGCGCCGCTTTTTCCCGCGGCTACCGTCGCCCTTGCTCGCGGTCATGGTCGCAGTGGCGCTGGTCAAGGGACTGCGGCTGGATGACCTTGGTGTGGCAATCGTGGGCGAGGTGCCCGCAGGCCTTCCAGAGTTGCGGCTGCCGGACTTTTCGCCGCGGGATCTGGACGTACTCTTGGGTGGGGCGATTAGCCTCGCCTTAGTGAGCTTCAGCAGCATGATGGTTACGGCCAGGAGCTTCGCCGCACGCCGTCGCTACGACATCGATGTGGACCGTGAATTCACGGCGCTCGGCGCATGCAACATCGCCGCGGGGATCTCGCAGGGGTTTGCCGTGAGCGGGGCAGACTCGCGCACCGCCATGGGCGATGTCATGGGCGGAAAAAGCCAAGTCACGGGGCTGGTAGCGGCGGTTGTGATGGCGCTGGTGCTCCTCTGGTTCACGGAGCCGTTAATAAGCTTTGTGCCGAATGCCGCACTGGGCGCTGTGCTCATCAGCGCCGCGCTCGGCCTGTTCGACATTGCCGCGCTCACACGGCTGCTGCACGTCAGCCGCTCGGAGTTTGCGGTTGCCCTCATCACCCTGGTGGGCGTCATCGCGCTTGGGGTGATGAAGGGCATCCTGGTCGCGATCGGGATCGCCTTGCTGCTTCTGCTTATTCGCGCCTCCCGGCCTGCGGATGCTGTCCTGGGCCGTGTACAGGGGCTGAAGGGGTTTCATAGTGTGGCTACCCACCATGGGGTTGAGACACTACCTGGCCTCGCGCTTTATCGATTCCCCGCTGCGCTCGTGTTTTTCAACGCGCCATACTTCAAAAAACGCGTCCTGGAAATCGTTGACTCGCGCCCTGATATCGAATGGTTCATCGTGGACGGAAGCCCGGTGAACGCAGTCGACAGCACCGGTGCGGAGGTGCTCGAAGCCCTTGCCGGAGAGCTCGCGGCCCGGGGTGTCCGGCTTGGCATCGCGAACTTTCGCAGCGAAACGCGCGGTATGCTCCAACGCACCGATGTGTTGGCAGCCATTGGGGCTGATTTCATCTTTCCGACGCTCAAGTCCGCGTTCAAGGCTTTTCAGGCCAAGGGGCCCGCTTTGCGAACTGAGAGCGGAACAGCGTCCGCAACACCGAGCCCGCGAGGAACGTCAAGTAACGAATGAGCGCGCGGCACCAGAGCCGCTCGGACACGATGATGCGATGGTCGTCACTGAGAACAACAAACTCCGCCCAACCCGTGTGGACTTTCCTTCGTGACTCGCGGAATCGTGTCGCTCTTGACCACTATCTCAGTCTCCTTTTCAAGCCCAATGTGGAAATGATAACGCCCTGAGAGCTACCCATTTTTCTGACACCGAATTGTGTTGCAGTGTATCTCTCGCGAGACCTTTTTAACTCTTTGGGCTAGCTCATTGCTCTAGCGTTCTTTCTTCCCACGAACGCTGCCTAGCGCGCGTTTCTTTTACGACAGATCGGTCATATAGCACGCCTTGCAGTGTATCTCCCTTTTCTTTATCCTTCAGAAACTCTGATAAGCCGTTGAAGGAACATGCAAAACGCGGTATGGTCCCGACATCCCTCGGTGTGCATGACGAAAGATTTGCAATTCATTTAATAGTTATGCGGACACAATGGGAACCTTTGACAAATGACGCCAGCAGAAATCGCTGCATACATTGGAGCGGCAGCATGGTTGCCGCAGATCGCGGCTTGGATCTACCGATACTTCGTCCAACCGGCTGTCACCGTCGTTCCAGATAATTATGCGGAGGTTGGTTTCACATCCTTCGGTCCGATCTTTAACGTGAAAATGGCGTTTTCCGCGGACAACAAGGATCTGATCATAGACGGTTTTGAATTCCTGATACGGCACTCTGACGGAGACAGTCGCACCTTGCGGTGGTCGGGACTTAGCGAGACCTTCAGCGAAATTACCGACGCCGCGGGCAATCGCCAAGTCGTAAGTCGGGACCAAACTCCAATTGCACTAAAGATCGGAACGGAGTCGCTCATTGAGAAGTTTGTCCGTTTTCAGGAGCCGCGCTACCACGAAACAGATCGGCCCGTGATGTCAAATCTCATCGCCCATTTCAACTACCTGAAGCGGAGTAGCCCCGAGGACTATGTCGCCCAAACGCTCTCAAGTAAGGAACTGTTTTCGGTGCTCGAAGCTCGGCAGAAGGCGTTTTGGTGGAAACCCGGCCGGTACCAGATGACGCTCAAGCTCAGTTCACCGAAAAAGTTCAAGCTCGCGCAGTCACAGTTTGACTTCGAGCTTACTTCTCTTGATGTTGATCGGTTGAAACAGAACATTGCTACTCTCGATAGCGAGCTGAGGAACGTAATCTCATCGAATCTTCCAGATTTCAAGGGTCAGCCCGTGAACTGGAATTGGGCAAACGTTGATGTGCGCAGATCCAGAGCCGCATAATCGGGTAGCCTGGGGTGTTTAGCCCCCAGCCCCCACACCACCACGGCAAGCGGGTCCGCACCGGGCGGTTCACGAAAGAGGAGCACACGATAACCTCAGGTATAGCCGTGGGCATGCATCCACAGCGCACGCACGGATATCAAGCCCTGGCGGGTCAGCCAGTCGTTCGTCATCCCGGTTTGTGTCGCCAGGGTCTTCGACAAATGCCAGTAGCTTTTGCGGCTGATCGCCGTGAAGGTCGCCTGACGTTTACTGGTTCCCAACGCCAGAAGATGGCGGACTTTGGTGCGTACCCAACGCCACTGGGCTGGAAGTCACACATACGGACACGCCTGCGCAGCCACGCGTCAACCTCCGGTATGGGTCGATAGTAATCCGAGATGCCGAAATAGTTCATCCAGCCTCGACCGTAACGCGCGAGCCGATTGAGCCGGTAGACCATCGAGACGCCCCAGCTCCGTCCGGTAAGTTTCCGCACCGTATGCTTGAAGTCCGCGAAGGCGTGGTCCGTCCAACGAAGTTTCGTTCCGAGAAACTCACAATCATTGGTCTTGACCACTCGACTCTTCTGCGCGTTGACCACGAGCTTCAGCTCGCGGGTCAGATAGCGCGTAATGCTGGCCTTGACGCGTTCCCCGGCGCGTTGGCTTCTGACCAAAATACGCAGGTCATCAGCATACCTCGCAAACCGGTGTCCACGCCGTTCCAGTT
>JBOHHR010000071.1:0-3844 GCA_050725475.1 Gammaproteobacteria bacterium
ATAACGATCAACGACCGCGTCCATCAGAGCGTAGAAGACGAAGGACGAGCCATGTTTTAAAAGGTCTGCTTCGCGCTCGCAGCGCGCACGCACGCCGAGGAATCCTTCTTGCGCCCGGTTGCGCACCGACAGTACGTAATTGCGCCCGACGAAAATGTCGACTTCGCCGATGTTCAACCCGTCGCCCACCAGTTCCACCAGGTGCAGCACGGCAAACAGGCTATCTCCGTATTCCTCGATCTTCGGCCGCTGATGGCCATGCCGCGCATCCTCAAGGGCCAGGGCGTGCAGGTCGAACTCCTGCTGCATTTCGGTAAGCTCGCTGGGTTCCGCGTCCTTCAATGCCACCCAGACAAAACAGTCCGGCCGGCTGACGTAGTCACTGATCTCTGCGACGGTAATATCGCCGAGCTTCCTACCATCCTGATAAGCGGCGCAGTTAATAAGCATGCTAAGCGCTCCGCGCCCAGCGGTACAGGACTTCCCCGCCCGGAAAGCTATAACCGCAACTGTATCGAAACGCAGCGATGACCTCGCGCGGCGCTAGCAGCGTGTGCTCTTCGATCTCCGATGGAAAAAACTGCAACGTGCCCCGTCCAGACCAGGCCGCCTCTCCGTAGCGCACATTCTCCGCTCCCAGCCGCGCCAACTCCATCACCGATGCCGGCTCACCGCGCAGCACACTCGGGAACTGGCGCACGTTATAAATGGGCAAGCCGATCGGAGGCGGCAACTCCGACGCTTGGATTGAACTCTCGATCTGCAAAGTCCCCTCGATCAGCCGCTCCCCATGGGCACACACAAAGCCCTTAAGCCGCGAGCCGACACCCAAGGGCTGCATCGCGGGATTCAGCGGATGATACTCCGTCATGTAGCTCTGTCCTAATTTCTTCGGAAAGCCCATAAACCAGCCGCGCGCCAGGGTGAAGTCATTGTCCACCCAAATATGAACGCAGGTTTGACCCGGCGTTCCCTGATACGCACAGCCCACCCAAAGGGCGCACT
The DNA here is from genome assembly GCA_050725475.1 of Gammaproteobacteria bacterium. GTDB lineage: Bacteria > Pseudomonadota > Gammaproteobacteria > JBOHHR01 > JBOHHR01 > JBOHHR01. The sequence continues at coordinate 1,006 of JBOHHR010000071.1, forward strand.
CGCGGTATTGGGTGCGCTCTGGGTTGGTGAAAGCCATCTCAGGCTGACTGTCCCACAGCGACCACCAGCGGCTGAACGCGACGTAGGCCACATCCGGCTGCGGTCCCGGCTCTAGCGGATCGGGCAGATACTGTGCCAGAGCATGCGGATCGGTGCGATAGACTATGGTCAGGTACTCGGTGGCATAGTGCCAAGGCATATCTCCTACGATGGAAGAGGTGCCATGAGGCGTTAACGGGTAACTGAATCCTTTGAGGTTTTGAATGCTTGTCATCTTAGGGTTACCCCCGACCGTGCATAAGCTTTTTTAAAAAAGGAGCTAAAGCAAGCAAGAGGCCGCTAGCCGCCAGGGAGCTGAGCACGAAGATGAGGAAAAAGTCCGCCTGTCCCCCCAGCAACTGGAAGAACTCCCCGCGCTGAACTGCTTCCAAGGTGCCGGCGAGATAGCCGCCGAGCAGGTTGGCGGCGAAAGTGGCAAGAAACCACACCCCCATCAGCATGGAAGCGAGCTTGAGCGGCGCGAGCTTTGTGACCAGCGAGAGGCCCACCGGAGAGAGGCAGAGCTCGCCACAAGTATGTAGGAAATAGGCCCCTATCAGCCATCCGGGACTCACCCGAACACCCTGATCGCTTAACTGCGCCCCTAGCACCAAGAACAAAAATCCACTGCCTAAGAGCATCAAGCCCAGGGCCATCTTAAACGGGGTGCTGGGCTCGATTTCCCGTCTTCCCAACTTTTGCCAGAGCAGGGAAAAACCCGGTGCAAGCAGCAGGATAAAGCCGGGATTGACGGCTTGAAACCAGGCCGTGGGAAAGGCCGATCCCCCGATCAGCCCTTGAAGCCACTCGGGCGCGCTGCGATCGATGCTGCGCTCGGCGAACACCGTCATCGAGGACCCCGCCTGCTCGAAAGCCAACCAAAAGAAGATCACGAAAAAGGCCGTGATCATGAGCGCCACGATACGTTCTGTCTCCTCGCGAGTGAGCGGGGCGCCGATACCGTGACTATGGTGGGGTGGGGGCGATCCACCGATCTCGCCGAGATATTTCCTCTTGCCCACAACATAGCCCAGCAACCCGAGCACCATGCCGATCCCCGCCGCCGCGAATCCGTAGCTCCAGCCAAAGCGCTCGCTCTGGGCGAGATAACCGCAGAGCAGCGGGCCGATCAAAGCGCCCAGGTTAATGCCCATGTAGAAGATAGTAAAGCCAGCATCGCGCCGGGGATCATGAGTTTCATAGAGTTGTCCCACCATGGTCGAGACATTGGGCTTAAAGAAACCCGTACCGACGATGAGCAACCCCAAGCCGGTGTAAAAGCCCGCTACGCTCTCTATGGCCAGCGAGAAATGCCCGAGCGCGATCAGGCTCCCCCCGATCACTAAGGCCCGGTGCGTGCCCAAATAGCGGTCGGCGAGATATCCCCCTAGCAGGGGCGTGAGATAGACCAGGCCGGTATACCAACCATAGAGCTGGCTGGCTTTCTCGACCGACCAACCAAAACCCCCCCGATCTACCTCCGCGATCAGAAACAGCACCAAGAGCGCGCGCATCCCATAATACGAGAAGCGCTCCCACATCTCGGTCACGAACAGCAGCGCAAGCCCAGGCGGCTGACCCTTGACAAGGCGTGGTTCAGCCATCAAGGAACGTGTGTGGGTCTTGCCGACGGGAGACGGTGGCACGAAATTTCATGAGAAGGTGCTTCGCCCCTGGCTTGGGGGTCTTGGTTCGATCGGCTACTAAAATGAGGGTAGGGACCTTATGTGGCCGTTCAATCCGAACCCAGCAGTATCAACCCATGCATCTGTGCTGCCGTCAGCAACGGTCCGTCGAATACGGCAAAGCGAAATTCCGCTTTGGCGGCAAAAAACCGATGCGCCACTTCGGCCGCCGCCAAATGCACGCTGTCATAGCCGCGAAGCGCATAGTGCTCTGCCAAGTCCCCAGCCCGCTGGACGAGTGTCTCGGTTACCTCCATAACTTCGAAGTAGCTCAGCTCCAGTCTCTCTGGAAATCTTCGCGGCAGGCGGCTGCTTGCCTGACATTGAGCTTTCTCTCGCGAAATTTTACAGCAAAGGCAGAGCGTGCCTCTGCGTAGGCGATCCGGTGGCAGGTAACGATCCGGGCGACTGCGACCGCTTGACGAACGACGACCGAGCCCTTCTCCTCAAAATAGAGCTTCAGGATCGCGGAGGTATCGAGATAAAGGATCACCCCCGCTGTTCGCTGACGATGTCGGTCAAGGTTTTCTCCCCTGATTTGATCCGGATCGGACGTCGTGCGCCCTGCGGCTTGCCCCCCTTTCCGGGCCGCACCCAAGGCAGCCCTCGAAACTGCTCGATCAACGCCATCTCCTCATCGATCGGTGCTTGGAGAGGCGGAGCAAGACGCGCCACAGGCTTTCCGTGCGAAGTGACCGTGATCTCCTCACCGGCCTGGGCTCGTCGTAGGCATTCCGAGAGCCGAACTTTCAGTTCGCGCACTGAGATAATCAAACGTATGTTCCTCGTTGTGGCCACAAATAAATAATTATGGCCACAAGGGATCTGGATCACAAGTAATGTGTGTAGAAACCGGAGCCCGGATCATCGGTCTGTTAGGAGGCACAGGTTGAGTTTTTCGTGGGTTGTTTCAGAGCGTCATCGCAGGCGCTAAACTTCTTCAGGATGCGCATAGAGGCTACGAGCTGACACAAGCGGCATTCACCCTCTGGCCGCTTGCCCTGCAAAAAACAAGGACCAATTGGAGAAGGAGAAGCAACTGAACGACGAAGCTAAACGAGCCTTGCGGGTTTATATGGAATGGATATCTGAAGAGCACTGGTGCGCCGCTTGGC
>JBOHHR010000072.1:0-3139 GCA_050725475.1 Gammaproteobacteria bacterium
AAGGGCGAGTCACTGCTGGATACCCTGCGCAACTTGGAGGCGATGCACTGCGACATGTTCGTGATCCGCCACGATTGCAGCGGTGCGGCGCACTTTATCGCTTCCCATGTTTGCTCTGAGGTACGAGTTATCAATGCGGGCGACGGCCGCCATGCCCATCCCACTCAAGCGATGCTGGATATGTTTACCATCCGTCGCGCGAAAGGCGATTTTGCCGCGTTGTGCGTGGCTATCGTGGGGGATATCACTCACTCGCGGGTGGCGCGCTCCGACATCCACGCCCTTAAGACCTTGGGGACCCGCGAGGTGCGAGTCATTGGTCCGCGGACCCTGATCCCGCCCGAGATGGAGACCCTCGGTGTGCACGTTTATCACGATCTCAAGTCGGGATTGCAAGATGTGGATGCGATCATCATGCTGCGGCTGCAAAATGAGCGCATGCAGGGCGCTCTGCTACCCAGCGCGCGCGAATTCTTTGAGCTCTATGGGCTGACGGAGGAGCGGCTGGCGGTGGCCAAGCCCGACGCCATTGTATTGCACCCGGGACCCATTAATCGCGGCGTGGAGATCGACTCCCAGGTCGCCAATGGCCCGCGCTCGGTGATCCTGCAGCAGGTGAGCTACGGCATCGCAGTACGCATGGCGGTGATGTCCCTGGTGATGAGCAGCGCCGCCAAACCCGAGCCGCATTGAGTTGGAGCTTTTGATCGCCAACGGCCGCGTTATCGATCCCGCAAAGGGTTTTGATGAAGTCACCGATCTCTATGTCAGCGCCGGCAAAATCGAGAGCATAGGTAAGGCCCCCCAGGCCTTCAGGCCAGAGCGCGTCATCGACGCCCGCCATCTGGTGGTGAGCCCCGGTTTTGTAGACTTGAGCGCGCGGCTGGATGGAGGAGGAGCCGAGCACGGGGCCACCATCGTCAGCGAAACCCAGGCCGCCGCCCGCGCCGGCATTACCACCTTGTGTTGTCCGCCGGATACCACACCGGTGCTGGACATTCCAGCGGTGGCGGAGCTGATTCATCGACGCGCTCAGCAGGCAGGTTTAGCCAAGGTGCGTTGCTTAGGAGCCCTTACCCGGGGCTTGGGTGGGGAACAATTGGCCGAGATGTACGCCTTGAAGGCTATCGGTTGCGTGGGGGTGAGCAACGCGGGAAGAGCGGTGTATAACACCGAGGTAATGCGCCGCGCCCTGGAGTATGCGGGAACTTGTGGATTGCCGGTGGTGCTGCAACCCGAAGACCACTGGTTAGGGCGTCTAGGATATATGCACGAGGGCGGCGTCAGCACTCGCCTGGGGATCCCGGGGATCCCCGAAACCGCGGAGACCGTAGCATTGAGCCGCGATTTGCTATTGGTTGAACAGACCGGCGTGCGCACGCATTTCGCCCGACTTTCAACGGCCAAAGCGGTAGAGTTGCTCGCACAGGCTCAGGCCCGGGGATTGCCGGTCAGCGCCGATGTCTCCATCCATCACTTGCATCTGACGCATGATGCGGTGGGTGATTTCGATAGCATGTGCTATGTACGGCCGCCGTTTCGCACGGAAGCCGACCGTAAGGCGCTGCGTGCGGCCGTCGCCCGCGGTGTCATCGCCGCCGTCTGCTCGGATCACCAGCCGCATGATGTAGACGCGAAGACCGCTCCATTCGGCGCCACAGAGCCCGGGGTGTCGGCTCTGGAACTGCTGCTGCCACTGACGCTGGAGTTAGTCCGCGGCCAAGTGTTGGATCTGTCCACGGCGATTGCCGCTATCACCTGCCGACCCGCACGAGTGTTGGCGATGCAGGCAGGTACATTAGCCATCGGTGCGAGCGCCGATGTGTGTGTGTTTGATCCCGAGCGGAGATGGACCGTGACCGAAGATACTCTATTGAGCGCGGGCAAAAACTCCCCCTTCCTCGGGCGCGAACTGGTGGGTAAAGTGACCCACACCTTAGTGGATGGGCACGTGGTGTTTGACGAGGAGGTTAATGGCCCCGCCGCACCCTAGCCCTTCCCAAAACCGGCAGCGCAGGGGCCCTATCTTGTTAGAGGACGCCAGGGTGCTGTCGCACAATGCCTACCCCGGTGGGCAGCACGTGTTGCGCGTCCAGGCGCCCAAAACGGCCGCCGATGCCGCCCCCGGCATGTTTGTGCATTTACAGTGCGACCCCTTGCTGCCGATGCGGCGGCCCATGTCCCTGATGCGCGTAAATCCCGATCTGGGGTGGATCGAGATCCTGTATAAAGTGCACGGGGTGGGAACCCGACTCTTGGCTCGACGCGTCCCCGGGGAGACAGTGAGTGTGTTAGGACCCATAGGGGTGCCTTTCAAGTTGCAGGGGTACCGCCGCCGGACGCTTCTCATCGGCGGTGGGGTGGGGATCCCGCCCATGATCTACCTGGCCGAGCATTTAAGATCCACGGCCCGTGAGGTATCGGTGCTCGTTGTCATGGGTTCGGAAGTGCCTTTCCCGTTCAAACCGATCCCCTCTCGCATCCTGGTACCTGGAGTCCCGGCTCCGGTTATCGCGGCCATGCCGCTTTTGGAGGATTGGGGGATCCCGAGTCGGCTGGCGAGCCGGCAAAGCTACCCAGGCTGTTTTGATGGATATGTTACCGATCTGACGCGCTTTTGGCTTAGCTCGCTCTCGCCCGCGCAAGGGCATGAGGTGGAGCTATTCGCTTGTGGCCCCACCCTGATGTTGCAAGCCGTGGCCGAATTGGCTCGCGAGTACGCCTTACCTTGCCAGCTTTCGGTGGAAGAGTACATGGCGTGCGCCGTCGGTGGGTGTGCCGGTTGCACGATCGCAGTGCGCACCCCTTCCGGGCAGGCGATGAAACGCGTTTGTGTCGACGGCCCGGTCTTCGAGGCATCGGAGATCATATTTGACGCTTAGGGCCGGACAGGCGACAGTGTTTCACATCTGCCGCACTCATCGCCGCCATAGGCTGATATAGACTGATACCGGGCGTTTTCTCGCTGGGTCGATTGTGTCATTATTGCAATGGCCTGCGTAGGAAGCCCAGCACGCTTGCGGGGACCTCTGTACACAGAAGCATTACGGTTCGTCCTAGGAGGCCGTCGGACTTAGGAAGAACGTTTGCAACGTTTAGTTCCATCCACAAACGGGGCCAAACCCCCTCCCAGGGGGTA
>JBOHHR010000073.1:0-5471 GCA_050725475.1 Gammaproteobacteria bacterium
AAGCCACGGGCACATGGATCGCGCCGTGGCGCAGTTTGAACGCTGGGCGCGCAAACAACCGATCCCGGGGCTTAAGGTCGGGATTAAGCGGCTGCCCAAACGGACCCCATTGCTGTTGATGGAGATCCCGGGGATCGGAGACACCGAGGGCTGCGTGCTGCTCTATGGACACCTGGACAAACAACCGGAGATGACGGGCTGGCGTGTAGGACTGGGTCCCTGGGAGCCGGTTAGGGAAGTGGACAGGCTGTACGGGCGCGGGGCGGCGGATGATGGATACGCCCTGTTCGCCGCGCTCACCGCAATCGCGGCTCTGGCGCGGCTTAAGGTTCCCTACGCCCGCTGCGTGATCCTCATCGAGGCCTGTGAGGAGAGCGGAAGCTTCGATTTGCCCTTCCACATCGAAGCGCTCGCCGAGCGCATCGGTAGACCCAGCTTGGTGATTTGCCTGGACTCCGGCTGCGGTAACTACGAGCAACTGTGGTGCACCACCTCACTGCGCGGACTGGTAGGAGGGCGCCTTAACGTGCAGATCCTCGAGGAAGGCGTGCATTCGGGTGACGCCAGCGGCGTGGTGGCTTCCAGCTTTCGGATCCTGCGGCGGCTCTTGAGCCGCCTCGAAGACGAGGAATCGGGGGTGATCCGGCCGCCGGAGTTTTGGGTCCCCATTCCCGCGGAGCGCTTGCAACAAGCTGAGGCCGCGGCCCGGGTGCTGGGCGATGGGGTATTTGCCAAGTTCCCCTTCGTCGGCGGCGCCGGACCGGTCGGCGTTGAGCGCACTGAGTTGGTATTAAATCGCACGTGGCGCCCGGCCTTGTCCATCATCGGCATCGGCGGCCTGCCGCAACCGGAGCATGCGGGGAACGTGCTACGGCCGGGCACAGAAGCCAAGCTGTCGCTACGCCTGCCCCCTACTTGTGATGCCCATGCGGCCTCCCGAGCCCTCAAAGACTTGCTGGAGCAAGACCCGCCCTATGGCGCGCGGGTGGAGTTCACTCCGGATTGGGCCGCCGGCGGCTGGGATGCGCCGGAATTTGAACCCTGGTTGGCGGCCGCTATGGACAGCGCCTCGCGCACTTACTTTGGACAGCCGGCGGTTGGCATGGGGGAAGGAGGCACCATCCCGTTTATGGCCATGCTGGGCGAGCGTTTTCCCGAGGCGCAGTTTCTCATTACCGGCGTGCTCGGGCCGCAGTCCAACGCCCACGGCCCCAATGAGTTCTTGCACATCCCCACAGCCAAGCGCTTGACCTGTTGTGTGGCGCAGGTCATCGCGGAGCATTTTGTACACAAGAAGCATTAACCGTGAACTCTACGACCATGAGAACAGGGGTCATTGGGCTGGGAGCCATGGGTGCCGGCATGGCTTGGAATCTACAGCGGCAGGGTTTTCTGGTCGCCGTCTGGAATCGCACCCCAAGCCGTACTGAGCCCTTTGCGGGTCAGGAGGGGATCCGCGTCGCCGCTTCGCCCGAGGAATTAGCCGGGTGTTGCGAGCTGATCGTCACGTGCGTGTCACGGGATGCCGATGTGAAACAAGCCGTATCGGCCATGCGGGCGGGATTAGCAGCGGGGACCATCGTCGCAGATACCTCCACCATCAACGCCGCCACGGCGCGCGAGCTCGCTACCCAACTCGGCGCACAGGGTGTTGAATTCCTCGACTGTCCGGTCTCCGGCGGGGTGGAAGGCGCGCGCCAAGGGACGCTTGCGATGATGGTCGGCGGCAACGCAGAGGCCCTAGAGCGAGCCCGGCCGGCTTTGGCGGCTATCGCCCGGCGCGTGGTCCACATGGGTCCCAGCGGCAGTGGCCAGGCCACCAAGGCGGTCAATCAGATCATGGTGGCCGGGATCAATCAGGCGGTGACCGAAGCCTTGGCTTTTGGCGAGGCCATGGGCTTGCCGATGGGCAAGGTGCTCGATGTGGTCGGCAGCGGCGCCGCCGCCAATTGGTTTCTGGAGCATCGAGGCAAAAGCATGCTGGAGGGGCGATTTTCTCCCGGGTTCAAAGTCAGCCTGCATCACAAAGATCTCAGCATCTGCCGCAAGATGGCAACGGTGAATTATGGCGCTTCGCTCCCCGTAACCGAAATGACGATTAAGGATTACCAGCGCTTGATGGAACAAAAACGCGGAGACGAAGACATCTCGGCGCTGTTTCGGCTAAAACAGAGCGCATTTAAAAAGTAGGGCTCTTGCGCAGATCTGTGGGTGGTCTCCTTGACAAGACCGGGAATGAAGCCTTTTCTTGGGCCACGCTTGAGCTGCATGTGCTGTTGGACGAACCGGGACAGAATCTCAGCCATGGATAAGATTTGCATCCGCGGCGCGCGCACCCATAATCTGCAAAATATCGATTTGGATCTGCCCCGCGATCGCTTGATCGTGATCACCGGGCTCTCCGGCTCTGGGAAATCCTCACTGGCCTTCGACACCATCTACGCCGAAGGCCAACGCCGCTACGTGGAATCGCTGTCCGCTTACGCCAGGCAGTTCCTTTCCATGATGGAGAAACCCGATGTGGACCACATCGAAGGTCTGTCTCCGGCCATCGCCATCGAGCAGAAATCGACCTCACACAATCCGCGCTCGACGGTAGGAACCATCACCGAGATCTACGACTACCTGCGCTTGCTTTATGCCCGCGTGGGCGAGCCGCGCTGTCCCGAGCATGGCGGGGTGCTGGAGGCACAGACCGTAAGCCAAATGGTCGATCACGTGCTGGCCCTACCTCAAGGTACGCGCTTGATGTTGCTCGCGCCTCTGGTGCAAGGTCGCAAGGGTGAGCACGCCCAGATCTTCGAGAATTTGCGCCGCCAGGGTTTCTTGCGGGTGCGGGTGAACGGACAACTCTTTGAGCTGGACCAAGTGCCCGCCCTCGATCTGCACAAGAAACACGATATCGAGGTGGTCGTCGACCGTTTTAAGGTCCGCCCCGATCTGAGCGTGCGCGTGGCGGAATCGTTCGAGACGGCGCTCGATCTCGGCGATGGGCTGGCCAAGGTGATGTGGATGGACGAACCGGCTCAAGCACCCACGGTGTTCTCGGCCCGCTTTGCCTGCCCGCACTGCGGCTATTCTTTTACCGAGCTGGAACCGCGCCTGTTCTCGTTCAACAATCCCGCAGGCGCCTGCGCCGAATGCAGCGGCTTGGGAGTGGTGCAGTTTTTCGATCCAAACAGCATCGTGCAGCATCCGGAGTTGAGCCTGCCGGGGGGTGCTATCCGAGGCTGGGATCGGCGCAACAGCTATTATTTGCAACTTATTGCAGGTCTCGGGGCGCACTACGGCTTTGACCTCGACACACCGTTTAAAGCGCTTCCCGAAGCGGTTCGCGAGGTCGTTCTTTACGGCAGCGGTGATACCGAGATCACCTTCCATTACGCGGACTCGCGGGGCAGGCTTAAACCCCGCCGTCACCCCTTCGAAGGCGTGATCCCCAACCTCACCCGGCGCCATCGCGAAACCGACTCCGGCATCTTGCGCGAGGAATTGTCGCGCTACCTGTCCTCCAAGCCCTGCCCCCAATGCCAGGGAACGCGCTTAGGCGTGCAAGCGCGCAATGTCTTCGTCGCCGGCCGCCGCCTGCCCGAAATCGTCAACCTGTCCGTAGGGGAAACACGGGAGTTTTTTGAAGCGCTCGCGCTCTCCGGGCGGCGGGCCCAGATCGCGGCCAAAGTCCAGAAAGAGATCCTGCAGCGATTGCAGTTTCTGGTCGACGTCGGTTTGGATTACCTTACGCTGGCCCGATCCGCCGATACCTTATCCGGGGGCGAGGCTCAACGCATTCGCCTCGCGAGCCAAATCGGGGCGGGACTGGTTGGCGTCATGTACATCTTGGACGAGCCGTCCATCGGCCTACATCAGCGCGATAACCAGCGGCTGCTGCATACGCTGTTACATCTGCGCGACATGGGCAATACGGTGATCGTGGTCGAGCACGACGAGGAGGCGATCCGGGCCGCCGATCACGTGGTGGACATGGGACCGGGTGCTGGGGTTCATGGCGGGCAGGTGATCGCTCAGGGGCCGCCTGGGGCCATCGAAAACCACCCTTCTTCGCTGACCGGCCAGTATCTGTGCGGGCAAAGACGGATCTCCGTGCCTTTGATTCGCACCCCCAAAGATCCGCGGCGCGTGCTCTGCATTCGGGGTGCGAGCGGCAACAACTTGAAGCAGGTGGACATTGAGTTTCCCTTGGGTTTGTTTATCTGCATTACCGGGGTATCCGGTTCGGGGAAATCGACCCTGGTCAATGACACGCTGTATCCGCTAGCGGCGCGCAAGCTTAATCGGGCCAATTTGGAGCCGGCGCCGTTTAAGGCCATCGATGGGCTGAAACACTTGGATAAAGTGGTCGCCATCGACCAGAGCCCCATAGGGCGCACGCCGCGTTCCAATCCCGCGACCTACACCGGGCTGTTCACGCCGATCCGTGAGCTTTTCGCCGCCACCCAGGAAGCACGTTCGCGCGGTTACCGACCCGGCCGTTTCAGTTTTAACGTCAAAGGCGGGCGTTGCGAGGCTTGCCAGGGCGATGGCGTGATCCGGGTGCAGATGCATTTTCTGCCCGACGTATACGTACCCTGCGATGTGTGCAAGGCCAAACGCTACAACCGCGAGACCCTGGAGGTGCACTACAAGGGCAAGAACATCAGCGAGGTGCTGGTTATGACCGTGGAGGAGGCGAGTCGTTTTTTCAGTCCGGTACCGGTGTTGGCGGCAAAACTACAGACCTTGGTCGATGTGGGGTTGTCCTACATCAAGCTCGGCCAGAACGCGACCACGCTGTCGGGTGGGGAAGCGCAACGGGTCAAGCTGGCGCGCGAGCTGTCCAAGCGCGATACGGGGAAAACGTTGTACTTGCTGGATGAACCCACAACCGGTCTGCATTTCTTCGACATCGAACAGTTGTTGCGGGTGTTGCACCGCCTGCGCGATCACGGCAACACCATCGTGGTCATCGAGCACAATCTGGATGTGATCAAGACCGCCGACTGGGTGATCGATCTGGGGCCCGAAGGAGGCGACCGGGGCGGTGAAGTGGTGGCAACAGGCACGCCGGAGACCATCGCCCAAGTATCCACTTCGTACACTGGACGGTTTTTAAGCCGTGTGCTCAAGGCGCCCGCTCCCGAGGCCTATAAACGAGAACACTGCATTCAGCGGTAGAGTATCTCGTCACCGAAACTTGGCAGTGGCGAGCAAGCGCTGTATCGCATTATAAAGCGATCTGCCGGGCCACCTGACAGTTTGGGGGTGCCGATGAGCGTCGTGAATACTTGGCCGGCGCTCTAGGCGCTCACCTCGTAGTGGAGCAGCAGATAGATGTCCCGCCACCTGTCCGCTTCCACGACACCATCCACGGAGATCTCTACATCCGCCCCCACGTCATTGGTAATGTCCGAAAGTCCGGACACCGTGATCGTAGGCGGCGGGTCTGGCAATCCGATTGGATCCAGTATTACTTC
>JBOHHR010000074.1:0-6511 GCA_050725475.1 Gammaproteobacteria bacterium
TCATCGCAAAACAAGGCGTTGTCGCGGAACAGATCGGCATGGATGACGCCACAGGGCAGTTCCGGCGACGTTTGACGCGCTTGGTAGGCCAACTCTTGGCGCAGCAATGTCGCGGCACTTGGTTCCATTTTCGGGATCAGGCGTTCTGCGGTGGTCAGCCACCAAGGCGGTCCGCGGTCGTTTTTCCTCTGCTCCGTGAAACGCGATCCGAGGGTGTGCATTTGGGCCATGCAACGGCCTATGGCAGAGCATTGGGCCGGCGTAGGGCGTAGCACGCTGCGTCCCTCAAGACGCTTCACCAATGCGGCTGGTTTTCCGTTTAGCCATCGCTGGTAGCGTCCTTGGAGATCGCGGACAGGGTGTGCGCTGGGGATGCCGCTGTCAGCTAAGAAAGCCATCCAATCCAAAAAATAGGGGAGATCGTGCGCGCTTACGACCTCAAACAGGGTAAGCACGAAACGGCCGTGCGTGGTCGTTAGAAAAAAGTTGGTGTTCTCTATGCCATCGGCTATCCCTTGGAAATCCACCACCGCCCCGAGCTCATAATGACTCAGGAATGCGGCTAATTCTTCCCTTGAAACGCTGGTGTAAACCGACATCGATTCTCTGGCTCAAGCCCACTCGAGCGCTCATTCCCTTCGATGAGAAAGCGCCTAGGTCGCAACGGCGGGTTGGGCGAAACCGCCGCTACCAACTAAACAGGACCCACTGCGGGACGACAAAGTCCGAGTAGATCTCGGTCATATTGGTCTCCATTACCCCGTCCCCGTCCGAGTCTAATAAATAATAGGGCTTCCCAAGGACCGGTATTACTTTAAGCATGTATAAATGCCCGTTGAGGCGATGCTCTTCGATGGTAGCATCTTTCCTTTTTATGATGGTCACCTCCGGCTCGTCGAGCGGTTGCCCGCTTTGCACGACATCGGGCGGTGGCGGTGGCGCCTCCGGCAACGCTTCCAGACCTTCTGTATCGGCGGCCATCAACCGCAATGGGTGGGAAAGCACTAGAGCAAGCAGCAAAGTTTTTAGCACGTTCATGGTAGGCCCTCGCGGGGTGTTCGCCGAATAAAAGTCCCTATACTAGCGCAGCGGATAAGGTTCTTCTCTATCCCTTCCTCCCTGCCTGATCATAATCCTACAGCGCCTGAGTGGCCAGTTGGCGACGACTCAATGCCGATTTAGCGACCGCTGTTTATCCACTTGATGGAGCAGCCCATGCTGGGTGTCTGCTCGTCCGGCCCACGTCCCGTGCGGGCGACCAACTGCATTGCCTGCACCAACTCACGGCGGGCATCCGGTAGCGCAGGCTGCATGCCACTGCTATCCAGGCGCCCGCGGTATTGCAATTTCAGATCGGCGTTGTAGCCGAAGAAATCGGGCGTACATACGGCGCCATACGCCCTGGCGACATCCTGGGTCTCATCCAGTAAATAGGGAAAAGAAAAACCCCACTGCTGGGCCGCTTTTTTCATGTTATCGAACGAATCCTCTGGGTAATCCGTGGGATCGTTGGACATAATGGCCACACACCCGACACCGTGCTCTTGCAGCAGGCGCACATCGGCTACCAGACGTTCCCGGATCGCTTTGACGTAGGGGCAGTGATTGCAGATGAACATCACCAGCGTCGCCCGCTCGCCGCGACAATCCGCCAGCGTCCATCGCCTGCCATCAACCCCCGGTAAATCGAAATCGACCGCTTGCTTGTTGAACTCGCAGATCGGTGTTTTCATCAACGCCATACCAATTCTCCTCAGATGTGCCGCGCGCGGTCAGTCGGAGCGCTAGAGTTTTGTCTCGCTGCGCCGCTAGGAAAAAAAAGCGCATGCAGATAAACTATAAAAGGTAGATCAATGTGTTTGAGAGAATAACATGGTAGGTACCCGTCTTTTTACCTCCGAATCGGTTTCCGAGGGCCATCCGGATAAAATGGCCGATCAGATATCGGACGCCGTCCTTGATGCCGTTTTGGCCCAAGACCCCAAGGCCCGTGTCGCCTGCGAAACCCTGGTTACCACCGGCTTAGTCGTTATCGCCGGGGAGATCACCACCACTGCGATTGTCGATATGCCCGCCGTGGCACGGGAAACGATCGCGGGCATAGGTTACACCCATTCCAACCTGGGATGCGATGCCCGCTCTTGCGGGGTGCTCGTGTGTGTAGACAAGCAGTCCCCCGACATCGCCATGGGGGTCGATGAGAACGCGGAACACGAACAGGGAGCGGGTGACCAGGGTTTGATGTTCGGGTATGCCTGCAATGAGACAGACGTGCTTATGCCGGCCCCCATCACCTACGCCCACCGGCTGGTGCAGCGCCAGGCGCAGGTACGAAAACAGGGTGTCTTGCCCTGGCTTAGGCCAGACGCCAAAAGCCAAGTCACCTTCCACTACCGGGGGAGCGAGCCCGTCGGCATAGGCGCGGTGGTGTTATCTACTCAACACGATCCTGAGATCGATCAGAACGATCTGAAAGAAGCGGTCATGGAAGAGATCATCAAACCTACATTGCCCGCCCATTGGCTCAACCGGGACACCCAATATTACATCAACCCCACCGGCCGCTTCGTGATCGGTGGGCCGATGGGCGACTGCGGGCTCACCGGTCGCAAGATCATCGTCGATACCTACGGTGGCATGGCGCGCCACGGGGGTGGTGCTTTTTCCGGTAAGGACCCATCCAAGGTGGATCGCTCGGCCGCGTATGCGGCGCGTTATGGGGCCAAGAACATCGTCGCGGCGGGGCTTGCAGAGCGGTGCGAGATCCAGATCTCCTATGCCATCGGGGTGGCCCAGCCTACGTCCATCAGCATCGAGACCTTCGGGACCGGTTGCTGCGATGAATCGCGCCTCACCGCCGCGGTGCGGGAACACTTTGACCTCAGACCCAAAGGAATCATCAAGATGTTGGACTTAATGCGGCCGATCTATAAGCAGACGGCGAGTTACGGCCATTTCGGGCGCAGCGAGAAAGACATCAGCTGGGAACGCACGGACAAAGGGGAGATCTTGCGAGACGCCGTGGGTGTCGGAAACACGCTAAAGCAGGGGGCCAGCGCGTAGCCATTTCGTATGTGGATAGAAAATATTAAGGAGCCGAGGATATGAGTCTGCAACCCGTACAGAACCTGCAACCGGACTACAAGGTAGCCGATATTACACTGGCCGAATGGGGGCGCAAGGAAATCGCGATTGCCGAGACCGAGATGCCCGGTCTTATGGCGCTGCGGGAAGAGTATCAAAGCAAACAACCGCTCCAAGGCGCGCGCATCGCGGGCTGTCTGCACATGACCATTCAAACGGCGGTGCTGATCGAGACCCTGATTGAGTTGGGGGCTGAAGTGCGTTGGTCCTCCTGTAATATCTTTTCTACCCAGGATCATGCGGCGGCGGCGATGGGCGCAAGCGGGGTTCCGGTATTCGCCTGGAAAGGCGAGAGCGAGGAAGAGTTCTGGTGGTGCATAGAGCAGACGGTCTTTGGCCCCAACGGCTGGCGACCGAACCTGTTGTTGGACGATGGCGGTGACCTGACCAAAATCCTGCACGAAAAATATCCGAAGCTTTTAGACGACGTGTGCGGGTTGTCGGAGGAAACCACCACCGGCGTTCATAGGCTGTACGAGATGATGCAAGCCGGCACGCTCAAAGTGCCCGCGATCAATGTCAATGACTCCGTCACCAAGTCAAAATTCGACAATCTGTATGGCTGTCGTGAGTCGCTTATCGACGGCATCAAACGTGCCACCGACGTGATGATAGCCGGCAAGATGGTGGTGGTCATCGGGTATGGCGATGTAGGAAAAGGCTGCGCGCAAAGCCTGCGCGGAATGGGGGCCACGGTTTTCATCGCCGAGATCGATCCCATTTGCGCCTTGCAGGCGGCTATGGAAGGCTACCGCGTGGTGTTGGTAGACGAGGTGGCGTCTCAAGGCGACATATTCATCACCGCCACGGGCAACGTCAACGTGATCACGCATGAGCACCTGTTGGCGATGAAAAACCAAGCCATCGTGTGCAATATCGGACATTTTGATTCCGAATTGGACACCGCCTCGCTCAGAAAATACCCCTGGGAGAACATTAAGCCACAGGTGGACCACGTCATCTTTCCCGATGGCAAACGAATCCTCGTGCTTGCCGAAGGCAGGCTGGTCAATCTGGGTTGCGCCACCGGGCATGCAAGCTTTGTCATGTCGAATTCGTTTACCAACCAGGTGCTGGCCCAAATCGAATTGTTCCGCAATCCGGAAAAATACGAGAACAAGGTGTATACGCTGCCTAAGCAGCTGGATGAAAAAGTGGCCAGGCTGCACCTCAATAAAATCGGCGCTAAGCTCACCCGCTTGACGCCGGAGCAGGCGCAGTACATCGGTGTGCCGGTAGACGGCCCGTACAAACCGGACTATTACCGCTACTGAAGGGCGCGGCTGAGAAGGAAGAATGGCTGAGGAGCGCAGAGCCATGCGATCGCAAAGGAACTTCAAACCGAGCTTTAGCTTTGAGTTTTTTCCGCCGCGCACACCGGAAGCGGTGGGGCGGTTACAGACTACCCGCGATAAACTCGCCGTCCTTGAACCGGACTACTTCTCGGTGACTTTTGGGGCCGGTGGCAGCACTAGAGAACGCACCTTGGAAACGGTGCTGGAGATCCGTGAGAAAACCGGGATCTCAGGCGTCCCCCATGTGTCCTGCATCGGTCATCCGGCAGCGCAAATCGCGGAGGTCCTGAATCGATACCAGGCCGATCACATCGATCACATCGTGGCGCTTCGGGGCGATATGCCCTCTGGCTCGGTAGGCTATGGCGAGCTGCGCTATGCCGACGAGCTGGTGGAGTTTATCCGCAAGCAGAGCGGTGATTTTTTTCACATCGAGGTCGCTTGCTATCCCGAGGTGCATCCACAAGCGCCCTCCGCCGGAACGGATCTGCAAAACTTCAAACGCAAGGTGGATGCCGGGGCCAACAGCGCCATCACCCACTATTTCTACAACCCGGACGCCTACCTGCGTTTTGTCGACTCCTGCGCGTCGATAGGCATCGATATCCCCATCGTGCCGGGGATCATGCCGATCACCAACCATTCGCAATTGGTGCGATTCTCAGAGGCGTGCGGGGCTGAGATCCCACGCTGGATCCTGTACCGCTTGCGCGATTTTGGTGATGATCGAACCGCCATTCGGGCTTTCGGGATAGACGTGACCACCGATCTGTGCCGACAGTTGCTCGATCGCGGAGCACCGGGCCTGCATTTCTACACCATGAATCAAGCAGAAGCGAGTCTCGCCATCTGGAACAACCTGGGCATCGAAAGCGCGCGGCCCCGAAAAGAAGCCGCTTTAGCCCGCTGACGCCTAGCCACCTCTGTTCTAAGCTCTTATTAAATAAAGTCTCATTCCAGCCCGCGGTTGGGCGGGAGAGCGGCGTAGGAGTTTTCGTGCGAGATGGACGCCGTTGAACAGTGTTTGCTGGTTTCAACGTGATCGATCTCAGCAGGTTCCATGAGGCACACTCGCTGTCCGTACTTGTAGTCGTACGCGGCTGAGCTATCGTCAATAGTGGTGTATGAGTCATTTCAGGCGGCGAGCTGCTGAGCGTTGCTGTCGTGCTGTATTGATATTCCATCTTTGAATAAGACACCGGCATCGAGATCGGCGATGCGTTCGGAGCCTTGGATCCGTTGCCAGCTTTTCTCGGCCTCTCGGGCCAAGCGGTAAACCAGACCGAGCAGCGTCGCTCTGGAGACGCAGTTCTTCGTTCTAGTGCTCCGGTGCCGAATGGTCGCGAAGGTCGACTCGATGGGATTCGTCGAGCGGATATGCTGCCAATGTTCGGCCGGGAAATCATAGAAAGCCAGTAAGGTCTCACGGTCCCGCAGAAGCTTGTCGACAGCCTTTGGATACTTCGCCTGATAGGTGCGCATGAAACGCTCGAAGGCGGCATAGGCTTGGTCGCGTGTCTCGGCCATCCAGATGGCGTGCAGTTCCGACTTGGCCTTCGCTTGCAGCGATTTCGGCAGACAATCGAGCACATTGACCGTCTTGTGCACCCAGCAGCGTTGGGCTCGGGTGTCTGGGTACACGTCACCAAGGGCGGCCCAAAAACCGAGCGCCCCATCGCCAACGGCAAGCCGCGGCCCCTCCTTAAGACCCCGTTCCTTAAGGTCGCGTAACGGGTCTTCCACGATTCCGCTGATTCTCGGAACCCATCACTGATGGCCACAAAACGCTTCTCCCCGGTGGGCAAAACACCAATGATAACCAGCAGACACAAGCGCTCATCCTCACTCCGCAAACTCGAGTAGATGCCATCCACCCACCAATACACGTAGCGCTCCTGGGATAGGTCCCGCTTCATCCACGCACCGTATTCCTCACCCCACTGCGCCTTGAGGCGGCTGACAACGGCGGGCGATAAACCCTTCGCCTCCGCACCGACCAACACCTCTAAGGCCGATTGCATCTCACCGGTGGATATCCCCTTGAGATATAACCACGGCAAGGCCGCCGATAA
>JBOHHR010000075.1:0-8641 GCA_050725475.1 Gammaproteobacteria bacterium
GCGTTGGCCTTACGCGTAATTGCGGACCGAATCGAGCATGGAGAGCAGCCGGTTGAACCGATTCATATTACGTTCGCCGCTGCATGACTCAATGGCCGAGCACGAAGGCCAAGCGAGTTCTTGCAGCGCTAGAGCGAATCGGCTGGGTCGAAAAGCGTTCGTCCGGGTCTCACCGAACCCTAGCCAAGCCAGGGGTTCAGGATTTCGTTTTCGCATTTCACGACAGCGACGAGATTGGGCCGCGAATGTTGGCTCGGATCGGAAAGCGCACAGGCCTGAGGCCCCAAGATCTTTAACGTCCAACCAGGCGCTGCACCGGAGCGCTCCTAGCGTCGCGCTCGGTGAGCTTGGTTCGTTGGACGTCTGACGTGTCACTCGTGCCTCAGCCGTGAAGAGCTTTCGAATCGCACCAATGGGCAAGCGTCCTCTGCTCGTCGCAGTGGTGTGACGATTGGAATAAAACGTCCCTCTTTACCCGATTAGGTGCAAACAAGATCAAAGGTGTTCCCATTCCTCCAAAACTTCTTCCGACTGTTCTCGGCACTCTTCCAGAGTAGAAGCATTGGCATACCCACCGTTACAGGAGGGAATCTCCCCATAGAACGAACCATCGTCTGGCAGCATTTCATAACGTGCCTGACGCAGAGCTGCTTGGAGATAATTTCTTAACATCGACCAAACCCCCTTAATAACTTATCAAGGCCGTGTCGATCGTAACCGCGCTGTTGAAAAAGTGCGCGTGTCGTACTTCGCTCCCTTCGATCAGAAGGTCCAGCGCACTGGGTTCCGCGCACAGGGGCAGCAGGCGCTTTTCGGGGCGCAGAACTTCACCGCCTAATGAGGGTTGATAATAGCATTCCTTCCATTGCCGTAGGGGTTCTTGCCCACGTAGAACTGGAGTCCGAGGTAGAGCGACGGTTGTTTGCGGCAGGGAAAATGCGGCGCGAGATGTGCCAGGAAATCATGGAGCGCAATCAGGCTCTGCACGTGGGTGGACTAGACTAAAAATGCCGGTAACCCGGCCGGGCAATCGCGAGAAGACCCCCATCGGGCGTTATCCAGCGTAGACCACGCTCGCTCTCGATAACACCGATCTGAGTAATCGCGCAATCGCTCGAGTGCGCCAAGCCCGCGACCAATGCCGCGTGCCTGGGAGGAGCGGTAAAACACAGCTCGTAGTCATCGCCTCCGGTCAAGGCAAGCTCCCACGCTCGCTGCCTGATCAGCAAATGGCATAAAGGCTCAGAAAGCGGCAGCGAGGCAACTTCTATCCTGGCGCCAACGCCGCTCGCCTCTATGATGTGTCCCAAGTCAGAGGCTAAGCCATCGGAAATATCGATAGCCGAGCTCGCCATCCCGCGCAAGCCGATGCCCACGATGAACCTCGGCGTTGGGCGCAAGAGTCGCTGTCTCAATACCTGCGTGTGTATCGCGGGAGCTGTTCCGAGGTCTGGCTCCAGGGCGGCGGCCGCATCCCCCAAGGTTCCCGTGACAAAGATTCGATCGCCCGGGCGCGCTCCCGAGCGCAACAGAGCCTCACCTCGCGGCACTGATCCGTATACCGACACCGTGATCGTTAAGGGGCCGCGGGTGATATCGCCGCCGATCAATTGCACGGACGCTTCGTCCGCCAGTGAGAAAAAGCCCCGCGCAAACGCGCTCAACCAAGGCTCACGTGCTTCAGGCAAGGAGAGAACCAAGGTCGCCCACGCCGGCTCGGCCCCCATAGCGGCAAGGTCACTCAAGTTTACGGCGAGGGAGCGAAACCCGATATCATCGGGTTCGGCGTCGGCCGGGAAGTGTACCCCGGAGATCAACACATCTGTGCTGATAACCAGGTCACACCCATTCGCAACCCGCACCACCGCTCCGTCATCGCCTATCCCGAGCGCCACATCCTGGCGCGATATCGCCCCACGGTGGAAAAACCGTTGGATGATCTCAAACTCGCTAAGCGCCACGCCCCCGCCCTACCCCACCCACTCCAGTGGGTCCGCTGAAACTGGCCAGTCGCGTGACGCCGCTAGCACTGCACCGCTTCATGGTTGAATGTCTTAAGGCTCTGAATCTTTAGGCACTAATGAGTTTCGACAGAAGTGCGGCCCAAGATTCAAAAAAAGCGATCGCTAAGGATCCATACCCAGACGATGAGGCAAAAGAGCAGGCTGACCAATACGGCGGCGCTGCCTGCATCTTTGGCATGCTTCGCGAGCTCATGATATTCCATGGACACCCTATCGACGACCGCCTCGACAGCGGAATTGAGAAGCTCGGTGATCCACACCAATAGAACGCTGCCCACCAATAACAGCTTGCCTAGGCTGGAAACGGGCATCAGGAAAGCGAGCGGGATCAAAAAAGCGCCGAGGAGAACCTCCTGGCGAAAGGCTTCCTCATATCGATAGGAGGATCGCAATCCGCTGATCGAATAGCCTAAGGCTTTCCACAAGCGGGTGAGACCGGTGGCGCGTTTATGCGATGTCGGGGTCAAACGAGATGTCGGTATCAAGCAATCTTCTCCGCAGCTATAAGCTAAGACTTGTTTCAGATAGGATACGTTATGGCTTGCAAATGAGCATCCTGTATTGTAAAGAGCAATTTCTTCGGCTTCCCGATCCCTCCCCGGAACGGGCTAGGAATTGTAATCGCATGATAGTAGAAGTTGCGTTAATTTATATTACGGGTAGATGACGATCAGGAGCTTTGAGGGCAAGCGGCCCCGTATCGCCATTACCTCGTATGTCGATGATTCTGCGGTGGTCATCGGTGATGTGACGGTGGGCGAGCACAGCTCATTGTGGCCGCTCGTCGTCGCGCGCGGCGATGTTCATGCCATCCGTATCGGCGATTACACAAACGTACAAGACGGTTCCGTTTTGCACGTGACCCACGATGGCGAGTTCTCGCCGGGCGGCTATGCGCTGATTATCGGCAATTATGTCACCGTGGGGCATAAAGCTATTCTGCACGCATGCACGGTGGGCGATTGGTGTCTCATCGGCATGGCGGCAACCGTAATGGATGGGGCGGTGCTGGAACCGCGGGTGATCTTGGGTGCCGGAAGTCTCGTCCCAGCTGGTAAGACCTTAGCGGGAGGCAACCTTTGGATGGGGATCCCGGCGAAACAAATACGCCCCCTGAACGCGCGGGAGCTGGAGTTTCTGGAGTACTCGGCCAGGCATTATGCCAAATTGAAGGAACAGCACCGCAGCCCAGACGTCAAAGAAAGATAAAGCCACGCCTTCGTTTTGGGCGCGCTTCACTTTGAACCAACATCGACGGAGCATAATGATGAGAATGCATCTGGTAAGAGCGGCATGGGTGTCGCTGGCGCTTGCCGCACCCGCGACCTATGCTGATGAGCTTAGTGACCAAAAACGCTATTCTGGTAGCCCAACGGGTTTCATCCAGGTGGGCGGTTTTCATGGGCGCTTTGGATCCCGCCATCACGGTTTTGGCCACCACGGATTCCGCCATCACGGTTTTAGCCACCACGGATTCAAACATCACGGATTTGGCCATCATGGTTTTCGGCATCATGGCTTGAGGGTCCACCCGGGGTTCAAGCACCATGTCCCGCGCTATTATTTTCCGCATCGCGGGCACCATGGTTTTCGCCATCACGGCTTCGGACACGGATTTGGGCACCACGGCTTTCACCGCGGCTTTGGGTTCCGCGGGGGGTTTTATCTCCGCTGAGGTGATGAAGACCCCGGGTAAGCACCGTTAGCTTCACTTCACTGCCCGCGAAAATCAGCCACTATTCGAGCCCGCCGGCCGAGGGGTAGGTGTTACCAGCAACTCTTCCGGCAGAACCCAGGCTTTCGTGGCGGGGTGCAGCCGCTTGAGCCATCGATTAATAACTTGAGCGGCGCGCTGCTTTTTTTCCTGTCTTGAACGCGATGTGACCTGCTGACACCTGTGCAAGACCAAGTAGGGACCGCAGAGCAGTAGTAACGGAGGTAGAATCGGGAAACGCTTCAAGACGCCCGGAGAAGGGAATGACGGAGCTGAGCAGCGTCGCGCGTCGGCTGCGGGGAGCGGTCTCCGATCTTCAGTTCCACGCGCCCGTGACCCATGTCTACAGCCCATTGGACTACGCCTGGTCGCCCCACCGCGAGTACCTCGAACACTACGGAGCAGGCCGGCCGGAGGTGGTGCTCGTGGGCATGAACCCTGGTCCCTGGGGCATGGTCCAGACCGGGGTGCCGTTTGGAGATGTGGAGATGGTGGGCAACTGGCTGGGCATCAACAGTCCGGTTCGGCGTCCCTCGGTAGAGCACCCGAGACGTCCCATTCAGGGCTTCGCCTGTCGACGTCGCGAGGTGAGTGGCCAGCGCCTCTGGGGCTGGGCCCGACACACCTTCGGCACCCCCGATAAATTTTTTGCCCGCTTCTTCATTTTGAACTACTGTCCTCTCTGCTTCCTGGAATCTTCAGGACGCAACCGCACACCTGATCGGCTCCCCGCCGCGGAGCGGGAGCCGCTCTTCGCCGTCTGCGACCGCAGTCTGGTACAGTCGGTCGAGGTCCTGCGCCCACGCTACCTCCTCGGCGTCGGCCGCTTCGCTTACGGGCGAGTGACCGCGGCCCTCTCCAAGAGCGGCATCCGACTCGGCAGGGTGCCTCACCCCAGCCCCGCCAGCCCGCAGGCAAACCGCGGGTGGGACCGCCTCATGGAAGAGGCACTAAAATCGCTCGGGATTCGGACGCCCTGAGGTAGGTTCTGGCCGGTGTCTCCTTGCAGGAAAACACAAGCGGCTGTCTGCCGGTCGCGCAATCCAGCGAATAGAAACCAAGGCGCGGATCGACCAAACTCCACAACCGATCGGGTCCGGCTCGCCCCCCGTCCTTGTAGCCGACTTTGTTGCGCTTATTGCCGAGGCGGCCCTGACGCTGAGGAAGTGGTCGAGAATTCACAAGGCTGCCGTCAACGGGTACATTCCGTTAAAATTCACATTTAACCACACACCCGACGGAGAGAACGACATGACTCAGCCACACGATCCCGAAGGGCGCCGCCTGCCCATCAAGCTGGATACCACGACCAACGGCGAATTCGCACCCATACCGCTTGAGTCGGTGCACCGGCAGGCGCGGCGCCTGGCGCATGAGGCCGCCACGGAAAACGCCAAGTGTTGCGGCGTGAAGCGCCGGCATTTTTTGACCTCGGCCTGCGGGGCGGCGTCCACTTTGCTCGCATTGAACACGGTCTACGCCGCCGCGGGACGTAGGGGTGGGTTCTTTGAGCTCGCCAAGGAAGGCGCGCTCGATCCAGAGGTCGCGGCCGCAGCGCTTGAAGGTAGCGAGTTCATCTTCGATGTGCAGGGCCATTACGTGAATCCCAAGGGCGCATGGCTGAATAAAGAGCCCCCTGGCAGCGGACGATTCACATGGGCACCCAAGGCAGATTGCCCGTTGGCCGCTAGGCCGGGTGAGCACAGCTATCTGCTGTGCCTGGGCGAGGAAGAGTTCATCAAAGACGTCTTTCTGGATTCCGACACGGACATGATGGTGCTTTCCTTCGTGCCCTCACATCGCGACGCCGAACCTCTCACCATTGAAGAAGCCGCGGCCACGGCCCGGATCGTGGAGAAGATGGGAGGCGCGCACCGGCTACTCTTGCACGGGCGCGTGAACCCTAATCAGGACGGCGATCTGCAAGGTATGGACGAATTGGCCGAGCGCTGGAAAGTGTCGGCCTGGAAGACCTATACCCAATGGGGCCCGGAGGGCCGGGGCTTTTTCCTAAGTGACGAGGTGGGGCTGGCCTTCATCGAGCGGGCGCGCACGCTCGGCATCAAGAACATCTGCATACACAAAGGTATTCCCTTCGGCCGCAAATCCTATGAGCATTCGCTGTGCGATGACATCGGTGCCGTCGCCAGGCGCTACCCGGATGTCAACTTCCTCATCTACCACTCCGGATTCGTGCCCGGCCAAGCCGAAGGGCCTTACCACCCCGCACGCAACGAAGGCATCGATTCGCTGATTAAGACCGTGGTCGAGAATGACGTGCCGCCGAACAGCAACGTGTATGCAGAGCTCGGAAGTACCTGGCGCTATTTGATGCGCGACCCGCAGAGCGCGGCACATGCGCTCGGCAAGCTCTTTAACTATGTCGGGCAGGACAACGTGCTGTGGGGCACCGATTCGATCTGGTACGGCTCGCCCCAAGACCAGATCCAGGCCTTCCGGACCTTTCAGATCGCCAAGGAGCTTCGCGAGCAACACGGCTACCTTGAGATCACGCCCGGGCTGCGTGCCAAGGTATTCGGGCTGAACGCCTTACGGCCCTATCAAATCAGCGCCGATGAGATGAAAAAACGCGCGGCGCACGATGGTATTGCCCAAGAGCGTTTGGCCTATCGCGAGGCACCGGACCCCCACTTCCGCACCCATGGCCCGAAGACGCGCCGCGAGTTCTTGAATCTGCTAGCGTGGAGCGGCGGACGGCGAGCCTGATCGGCACGTGCGCCACGGGGTCTTTGACGCAGCGCTGAGACGCGGCTTTTTGATGGGTGCGCGCTGACTCTCTTTCATGATGGCGCTCGCCTCTGGCTCAGCCGCATCATAGGACGGCGCGGATGCTGGCAGAGGAAAAGGGGATCTTTCCCATAACCAACCCCACGTTCTTGAAACTACCTCCAACTCGTACAGACCGCAAGGCGCTAGGCTCTCTCATCGCCGGCGCACTGTGCATCGGCTTTGCGCCGATTTTCGTGCGTCTGATCGACGTCGGCTACACCGCAGCCGCGTTCTGGCGCGTCGCGCTCTCTGTGCCGGTTTTGTGGCTGCTGTGGTATTGTCGACAGGAACGCGCTCCGCAACGCAGTTCCGCACGGCTGCGCTGGCTATGGCTGGCGGGTGTGTTTTTTGCCGCCGATCTGGCCGTCTGGCATCAGTCCATCCGCTTCACTTCCGTCGCCAACGCCACTCTGCTCGCCAATCTCTCACCGCTGTTTGTCACCGCCGGGTCGGTGTGGCTGTTTCGCGACCGGATCAATGCGCGCTTTATGACCGGTCTGGCACTGGCACTCACGGGTTCAACGGTGCTGGTGGCGGACAGTTTCACGGTAAGCGTGCAGACCGTGCGGGGCGACTGTTTTGGCGTGGTCGCTGCGGTGTTCTACTCAGGCTATTTGCTGGGCGTCAGTCGCCTGCGACGGCATGTGTCGGCGGTCGAAGTGATGTGGTGGAGCACCCTGGCCTGCGCAGCGGCTTTGCTCCCTGTGGTGCTGCTGCTGGACGAGCCGCTGTGGCCGCAAAGCGCACGCGGTTGGGCGGTGCTGCTGGGGCTCGCTTTGGTGAGCCAGATTACGGGCCAGGGTTTGATCGCCTACGCGCTGGCCCTTCTGCCGGCATCGTTCTCGTCGGTCACCCTGCTGGTGCAGCCGGTCGCAGCCGCGGTGTTTGCCTGGGTGCTGCTGGCCGAACCTTTTGGCGCGCAGCAGGCGCTCGGCGGCGCGATTGTCCTCGCCGGAATTGTGGTGTGCCGTGTGACAACCATGAAGCCGTGACCTCCAGCGGACACGCACTCGTTACTTGCAAACAGCGCAAACGTCGGCTCGGGGGCGGGCCACCTCCCGGCGAAGCTCCGTACGTGCTGCTATTCATTACCCCACCATACCAAGCCCGATGTGACTTATCTCCGGTACGATACCGAGGTCGCCCTTTCCCTACCCCTCATACCCAATCTCTGGGCTTCAAAAACACTTCATATAACCGAGCCTCGGGCGATTCCGGTTCCGGCCGCCAGTCATAGTGCCAGCGTACCAGCGGAGGGAGCGACATCAGGATGGATTCGGCGCGCCCGCCGGACTGCAGCCCGAACAAGGTGCCGCGGTCGTACACTAGGTTGAACTCCACGTAGCGCCCGCGGCGGTAAAGCTGAAAGTCGCGTTCCCGCTCCCCGTACACCGTTGCCTTGCGGCGTTGCACGATGGGCAAGTAGGCCGGCAGGTAATGATCTCCCACACTGCGCAGGAAGGCAAAACAACGTTCGAAGCCCCAGGCATTGAGATCATCGAAGAATAAACCGCCGATGCCGCGGTTTTCGTCGCGGTGGCGGATGTAAAAGTACTCGTCACACCAGCGCTTGAAGCGTGGATACACCTCTGCACCGAAGGTCGTGCATGCCAGGCGCGCGGTCTGATGCCAATGGCGGGCATCCTCTTCAGTTCCGTAATAGGGCGTGAGATCGAAGCCACCGCCAAACCACCACACCGGTTCGGCGCCTTTGTCCGCGTAAAAGAAGCGCAGGTTGCAGTGCGAGGTGGGCACATAGGGGTTGCGCGGGTGTACCACCAGCGATACCCCCATGGCCTGGAAGCGGCAACCGGCGAGCTCTGGGCGCTTCGCGGTCGCAGACGGCGGCAGCCCATCCCCGAACACATGGGAGAAATTAACCCCGGCCTGCTCGAATACGCCACCGTCGTACAGCACCCGCGTACGCCCCCCGCCCCCCTTCCCGCGCGCCCACGCATCTTCCCGAAACTCGCTCTGACCGTCCTCAGCGGCCAAGGCCGCACAGATCCGATCTTGCAAGGCAAGCAAATACGCTCTTACCGAGCGCAAAGCGTCTGTCCCTGGGGAATCCGGTTCGGTCATCGATTTCGCAAAGGCTCTGTCCTATACTCGC
>JBOHHR010000076.1:0-1608 GCA_050725475.1 Gammaproteobacteria bacterium
CTTCTCCACCGCGCGCTCGCGGGTCATCTTGACCGCTACGTCCATTAAGTCGCGAATGATGGATTCCACGTCTCGCCCGACATAGCCCACCTCGGTGAACTTGGTCGCCTCCACCTTGATGAAAGGAGCGCCCGCGAGTCTGGCCAGGCGTCGTGCGATTTCGGTTTTCCCCACCCCGGTCGGCCCGATCATGAGGATGTTCTTGGGCGTGATCTCGGCGCGCAGCGTGGGCTCCACTTGCGCGCGCCGCCAGCGGGTGCGCAAGGCTATCGCGACCGCTCGCTTGGCCGCATCCTGCCCCACGATATGCTTGTCCAGCTCGGATACGATCTCGCGAGGTGTCAGCTGTGTCATGGTAAACCAGGTACCTATCTAGCGCTCGCTGTCCAATTCTTCCACGGTCAAGATCGGGTTGGTGTAGATGCAGATCTCCGCCGCGATACTCAGGCCCGTTTGTACGATGGACAAAGCGTCCATGCTGGTATGCATAAGCAAGGCCCGTGCGGCCGCTTTGGCGAAAGGGCCTCCCGAGCCGATGGCCATCAGATCGTCTTCGGGCTCAATTACGTCCCCGTTGCCGGAAATGATTAAGGAGTCTCTGCGGTCCGCCACTGCTAACAGTGCTTCCAAGCGCCTCAAGGCACGATCGGTGCGCCATTCCTTAGCCAGCTCCACCGCCGCTCGGGTGAGATTGCCCTGGTGTTTCTCAAGCTGCCCCTCGAAGCGTTCAAACAAGGTAAAGGCGTCGGCCGTTCCGCCCGCAAATCCTGCCAATACCCGGTCATCGTACAGGCGCCGTACTTTACGCGCATTGCCTTTTAATACGGTTTGGCCCAAGGTGACTTGGCCATCGCCGCCGATCACCACTTTTGCGTCCCGGCGTACGGAAAGAATGGTCGTACCGCGAAACTGATCCAAGGAGGTAGTCCTCCATTAAAGGATAGCCATTTTACACACTTCGATCCCCAAGCGGGTAACGACCGTCGATAGGATGTCGATAGGCACCCCGCAGGTGGCGTATACACCCCCGACAGGGTGCCACTACAATAATTCGGGTCGGAAACTTGAGGCAAGCAACCATGAAAACGGCAATCTATTATAATCCGCGCTGTTCCAAATCACGGGCCACACTGGAGCTGTTGAGAAACAGGGGTATCGAACCGGAGATCATCGAATATCTGAATCACCCGCCGGACAAACAGAGCTTGCAGCGATTGTTGGTCCTGCTCGGCATGGAGCCGCGCGAGCTGATGCGGAAACAGGAACCAGCGTATCGGGAGGCAGGTTTGGATGACCCGTCTTTGGATCGCGCGCAACTGATTGATGCGATGGTGCAACATCCTGTCCTGATCGAACGCCCCATCGTCGTGGCCAACGGCAAAGCGGTTATTGGGAGGCCGCCCGAGAAGGTGCTGGAGATCCTGTAGCGCGTGTTGGACATTCTGGTCCTCTATTACAGCCGCCATGGCCACGTGGCGACGATGGCGCGGCATGTGGCAAGGGGGGTGGAGCTGGTACCCCAGTGTCAAGCACGGATCCGCACGGTGCCGCGGGTTTCCACCGTTTGCCAGGCCGTGGAACCTGAGATCCCAGCCGGGGGCCCACCTT
>JBOHHR010000077.1:0-3861 GCA_050725475.1 Gammaproteobacteria bacterium
CCTTCCGTCTTGTTAAGGGCGAGAAAAACCGGCTTTCCCAGGCGTCGCAGTTTCTCTGCGATGGTGCTGTCCGCCGGGTTCTGCCCCTGGCGCGCGTCTGCAACAAGAATCACGGCATCCGCTTCCGCCGCCGCGCGCAGCGCTTGCTGCGAAACGAGGGCCGGAAGGATCTCCGGGCCATCCGTGAGCCCGCCCGTGTCCACGAGAATATGGGGCCGGCTCCCAAAGCGTCCGTCCCCGAAGATGCGATCCCGGGTAAGGCCAGGGGTGTCGGCAACCAGGGCATCGCGGGAGCGCGTGAGGGCATTGAACAAGGTCGACTTGCCGACGTTTGGGCGACCGATGATCGCGATGATGGGCTTCATTCAAAGCTCTCAGTCGATCCCAAGCCATCGCGGGGATTACTGCGGTCGATAGGCCGCAAGCCGGCCGTCCGTGGAATAGACGATGACCGCTCCGTTGGCCGCGACAGGTGGGGCTAAAATGCGGCTCTCATCCACGTGCACGAACGCCAGGAGCTGCCCATCGGACCGACTTAACCAATGCAAGTATCCTTCTTGGTCTCCTACCGCCAGATAGGGTCCGAGGCTGGCTGGGGCTGTAGAAAGCCGACCTTTAAGCGCGTCTTGCTTCCATACCGTATCACCAGAGTAGTGATCTAGAGCCCAAACCGCGCTGTCGCTACCGGTGAGATAAATTTCCCCTTCGCTAAGCCCCATTCCGGCGTAGGACGACAGATCGCGGGTCCACAGGGTTTGTCCGGATTCCGACTGAATAGCCGCTAGCTTCCCTTGGTAAGCGGCGACATAGACCACCCCTTGGTAAAGCTGGGGCTCGGAATCGATATCCACCATGCGCTCGAGATCGGAGCGTCCCGAGGGCAAGACCACGCGCGTGTCCCAAATCAATTTTCCCGTGCGCAGATCCAGAGCAACCAGATGGCCGCTGTCAAAACCGGCGAGCACGAGCGTTTCGCTGAGTAGAGGCGCGCTCGCTCCGCGCAGCGTCAGTGCCGGCTCCGTTCTGTCATACACCCACAGACGCTTCCCGCTTGCCGCTTCTAAACCAAACAGTTTCCCATCACCGGTACGCACCACGACTACACCCTGCGCGTAACGCGGTGCGGCAAGCACTTCGCTGGAAACGCGCGTGGACCACTGCTGCCGGCCATCTTCGGCAGACAAAGCTATCACCT
This sequence comes from Gammaproteobacteria bacterium, assembly GCA_050725475.1. GTDB lineage: Bacteria > Pseudomonadota > Gammaproteobacteria > JBOHHR01 > JBOHHR01 > JBOHHR01. The sequence goes on from JBOHHR010000077.1 coordinate 1,196, forward strand.
CTCCCTCTGTGGTTCCCAGATAGAGCTGCCCATCGCCCAGACCTGGTCCAGCAGAGACAAGTTGTTCGATTTCACTATTCCAGACCGTGCTTCCGTTTTCGATATTTATTCGCGCCACGTCGCCTTCGCGATCCGCCACAAACACACTGCCTTCGTCCACGACAGGGGTCAGCTTCAGGTAGAATTCATCGGCCCCTTGGCCCACCTGCTCGGACCATAAGGTCTCTATGCTTATCGCCGGCTCCAACTGTGGAAGGGGCGGAAGAGATCCCTCCTCGCCCATCCATCCGCTTGCCTTTTGCATAAAAGCCTTGCTTGCGCCACAGCCCCCCAGCGCCACGGCTGCGACCAGAATCCATACACGCGCCTTCATGGGACCTCTGTTTCCGTGTCTACCCCGAGATTGTCGATTTTCATTTCCAGAGGGCTCTTGTCAACTAAGGGCGACAACAGTGCTAAAGCCTGCTGATAGCTCTTTCGTGCCTCTTCTTTTTTATCCAAAGCGACCAGCGTGTCGCCTTTTGTTTCCTGATAGACCGCCAAATCATCGACCCCCTTGAGCCGAGATAGCACGCTCCACGCTTCCGTCGCTTTCCCCTGAGAAAGCAAAACGCGCGCGAGTCGAAGCTGTGCCGTCGCGGCCAAGGCTTCGACTTTAGCGTGTGTGTTCGCCCACTGTAAATGCTCGGCCGCCTTTTCCAGATCGCCGTCCTCGGCTTCAAGTTTCGCTAACAACAACGCTGCTAACACCCCGTAGGCGGAGCGATCATAATTATTGATCAGTTCCTGTCCCAGCTCTTTGGCGGCTTTTGGTCTTTTCTCGGTCATGCTGGCCACCATTTTTTGATAGGCTATTGAGGCGTGTTCCGCTTCCGTTTCCTTTTTTTCACTCCAAAGGCGCCATCCCCAAACCCCTAATAAGCCGATCAGTAAACCGACGACAATGGACTTGCCGTTTTCTTTCCACCAGCTCTTTATAGCCTCGACTTGTTCCTCATCGCTGCGCAATTCGTTCACCTGCTCCTCCCGAAGATTCTGTGTGTTTTTTGCGGCCCCTCCGGATCGAGGATCGCCGCTGTCGGTTCAGTCTGCGGAAACCCTTATAGGGGTACTTCGATTCATTCGCAGTGTCCTCCCTCACAGGGACGTGCGATTCGATAAATTGCAGGGAAGCGATTTATCGAGGTGTGCATAGGCTAGCAAACTCTTTTTGCAGATACGCGATGAGTTCGCTCTGCGCTACGGTGGCCTGCCCCGATGAGATCCGCAGATGTTTAACGGTTACCAAGCCTCGGGCGATTTCCTCCTCGCCTAGCAGCAGTGCGGCCCTGGCGCCACTTTTGTCCGCCCGCTTGAATTGGCTCTTGAAGCTATCCGAACCGCAGTGGGTGATCAGGCGGATCTGGGGCATCGCTTCTCGCACCGATTCCGCAAGACGCATGGCGCTGCCGTGAGCCTTCTCACCGCCCACGATAAGATAGAGGTGCGGCTCATTGCCACCCCGAACAAGGTCGTTCTGTGGCGTTTCGCTCAAGAGCTCGATAAGCCTGTCCATCCCGATGGCAAACCCCACTGCGGGTGTGGGTTCTCCTCCAAAATGTTCCACCAAGCCATCATAACGCCCACCGCCGCAGACTGCTCCCTGTGCTCCCAATTCCGTAGTCAGCCATTCAAACACGGTCTTGCTGTAATAATCCAATCCTCTTACCAAACGCGGGTTGACCTGGTACTCGATATCGTTGTGCTCAAGAATTTCCCGTAATTGTCGAAAGTGTTTCCTCGACTCCAGGTCCACGTATCGTTCGAAGGTGGGGGCACCCTGGATCAGCTGCTGCAGCTCAGGGGTTTTGCTATCGAGTATGCGTAAAGGGTTGCTCTGCAGCCGGCGGCGGCTGTCTTCGTCCAACTTTTCGGCGTTGGCGTTAAAATACGAAACCACATCGTGACGAAAGCGGGTGCGAGTAGTCGCTGTGCCTAAGGTATTGATCTCCAGCCGCAAACCACGTAGGCCCAGGAGGTGCCAGAGGCGACGCGTGAGCATAATGAGCTCGGCATCGATATCAGGACCGGACATGCCAAATGCTTCAGCTCCAATTTGGTAGAACTGGCGATAGCGTCCTTTTTGCGGACGTTCTCGCCGGAACATCGGGCCCATGTACCACAGCCGCTGCGCTTGGTTGCGAAACAGATTGTGCTGCAGGACCGCACGCACGGTACCGGCCGTTCCTTCGGGCCGTAACGACAGGCTGTCACCATTTCGGTCCGTGAAGGTATACATTTCCTTTTCAACGATATCGGTGGCCTCTCCGATGGACCTTTCAAACAGGACAGTTTGCTCAAGAATAGGCAAGCGGATCTCTTCATAGCCGTACGATAGCAATACTACCCGCGCGGTGTTCTCGAGTCGCTGCCATAAGGGGGTTCTGTCCGGGAGGATGTCATTCATCCCCCGTACGGCCTTAATCGTGCTCACGGCGATCCGCCGAGGAAGACGAGCGAGCACCGCGCTCTCTCAGTGACGATTGGAAGGAAACATTAAAATGCAGCGGGAAGCCCATTGCTGAGATCCGAAACGAAAACGGGCTACGGGTGAGCCCCTTTGTCATCCAACGTGAAGCGCGCTACGCCTTTATGTATGAATTGGGTTATCTCGACAAGCGTACCAT
>JBOHHR010000078.1:0-3325 GCA_050725475.1 Gammaproteobacteria bacterium
GACGTGGTTTGACTGAGCACCGGCACCAGTCACGAGTACTTCGGCACCCTTGGCCATGGCATCGGCCACCAACAGCTCCAAGCCCCGGACCTTGTTGCCCCCAAGGCCAAAGCTGATCAAATCATCCCGTTTGAACCATATCTCCGAGCCCCCGATCGCCCGGCTGAGTCGCCGCATCGGTGAGAGCGGTGTGGGGAATTCCGCCAAGGGTTGCCGCCGCAGCCGCGCCAGGGCTTCCCACGGATTGGGTGGGCCTATGAAGCTCCGTTTACCGCTCGCCACGATCGTGCACCTGGAAAAGCCTCAAAAGCGACAGATTTGCGTGCATTCCACACCGAAGTGAACCTCCAAAACGGAACCCCGTAACGGTGCGCGGCGCCTGCCAGTCTTTGGACCAAGTCAAGCCAGATGGAGCCTCCGGCCTTTGGGTTCGGGGACTCTATCTCCAAACTCCGTGGCCGTATCAATCCAAAGGCCGATAGCCTCTTGGGCCTGTGCCAAGGCCAGCTCGTACGAATCCCCGTGCGCCATGCACCCGGGAAGTTCGGGAACCTCGGCGACAAAAGCGTCGTCTTCGGCGCTCCAATAGATGATCACTTCGTATCTATACACCGTTCCTTTCTGCTAGCTGGTAGCGCAAGATAACCGCACGAACCTGGCGAACCTGATACGGCTTGGCCTTGCTCCCTTGCCTCTGGAGGTTGAGCCGCTCTTCTACATCGACCCACCGGACTGCCTCTGGTGCGCTCGTTAAACCCCCAGGTGCAATAAAAGGCTGCGCAAATCCGAGAATTCAATGTTGGCGTCCGAGCGCCCATCCAGAATGCGCAGAAGCAACTTGCCGTGTGTTCCCATCCGGGCATTTTAGTCGCGATTCATGCGGTTCGGGTACCCTCACCGCATCCTACGAGATATCGTTGTGTTTTAGATTGACTGAGAGGTTGTGAAAATATCGTCGCGAGCGAAGGGAGGTCGTGTTTCGCCGGAGCGGAGGACCGTTTCGTCGGGGACGAAACGGCGTGCAAGCCCCGCAGGGGCGAGTCTCAAGGATGAGACGAGCAACCGGAGTGTATATTGAAATACATGAGGATTCCGAGCACCGCCGGAACACGAGATCTCGAGCGCAGCAGATTTTTTCACAAGCTCTGACTACTAAGGCTCTCGCCCCGCTTGGGCAAGCACGCGGTCGACCATCTGGGCACAGCACCCCGTGCTCTGTCCCACGTCGAAGAGGCTCTCGATCCCGGCGATGCCAAGCTTCGCTACAATCTGCGGCTCGGCGAGCACTGCCTCCCGCAGGGTGATGCCACGCTCAGTAGCCTCCATCGCTACGCGGTAGACAAGCGCGTGCGCACTCTGCTTGCCGAGCTTGGGGGCCAGGGCCAACATAACGTGCTCGGCCTGCACGAAGCCCTTGGTCGCGAGCAGATTGTCCCGCATGCCTTCCACGTTGACCTCAAGGTGTTCGAGCAGACTATGCAGTAGCGACTGAGCCTTGCCGGTCGCGAGACAGGCACCGGGCAGGAGCACCCATTCCCCCTTCCAAGCCCGCCCATCGCGCTCGTGGTCGTGCACGAGATTCTCGGCCATATGGGCGGCCTGATACCGCACCGTGCGGGCCAGGGTGCCGAGGTGCTCGGAGACCTCCGGGTTGCGCTTCTGGGGCATGGTGATGCTCCCGACCGTGCCCGGCACGAATCCCTCGCTCAGCTCCCCGATCTCGGGCCGCTGCAAGTTATAGATCTCGTGGCCGATGCGGTCGGCTGTGGCCGTGATCAGGGCGAGGAGATTCAGCCATTCGGCGACCCGATCGCGCGCGGCGGTCCAGGAGATCGCAGGGGCAATGAGCCCGAGCTTCTCGAGGAAGCGCTGCTGCAGGGCGAGAGCCTCGGGACCGAAGGAAGAGAGACTGCCGACGCCACCCGCGAGCTGCCCCACGCCGATGCGCGCCCCGACCTCATTGAGGCGGTGGCGGTGGCGCTGGATCTCATCGAGCCATCCGGCGGCCTTGAACCCGAAGGTGATCGGCAGGCCCGGCTGACCGTGGGTGCGCCCGCACATCGGGGTATCCCGATAGCGGCGGGCGAGATCGCGTAACACCGTCGCAACGCTTGCAAGCTGGTCTGCAAACATGCCCCGTACCGTGACCAGGATCCGAGCCGTATGCGTATCCGTGATGTCCTGCACCGTCGCCCCGTAACACAACCACTCCCCGCTGTCGCCCGGGCAGCGGCGCTGGAGGGCGCGAATCAGACCGAGCAGCGAGTGGTTGGTGCGCTCGAAATCCTCCCGCACTTCGGTGAAAAACGCCTCGTCGAGCGGAACGGCCCGGCAGACAGCGGCGAGCTGGCTAGCCGCCGCGGCGGGGATCAAACCGAACTCGGCCTGCGTCTCGGCGAGCACGACCATGACCTCGATCCAGCCGGCAGTCAGCGCGGTATCATCGAAGAGGGCACGCAGTTCGGGTGTGGTCCAAGAGTTTCTAAAGATGGCTGAGTCGCTGATGTGGACCGACATGGGGATTTGTTACCTCGTTGTTGGCTCGTTGCTCCCAGTGTAGCGGCGTTCATATGCAGGGCCGCGCTGGTTTGAAATACAAAGCGTGGCTACGGGAGACGGGTTTCGGCGATGCTTCAACAAGGTCCGCCGAAGCATAGGGAGCGACGAATCCTCAGTCCGAGATACCTTGCGAAACCAATCGTCAAGCATTTCAACGCGAACGTTAATACCCCTGGCATGTGTGGAACTGTGCTCTACCCATTCCGGCCCTACCTATATCGCCTTATTTTCTCAAGAGCTCGGAAAACGGGGACATCCATCACTCGCGGGGGAATTATGGGATCATCATCTGGTTGTAAGGCAATAACATCGGGATCGTTTTCGTCGATTCTCCACGCCTCAACGAATCGGATGTTGTGCTTTCGGATCGCGAGTTCCATGATCGGCCTTGGTGCCCCACCGCGGTAGATGGCGGGCACCAACAGATACCAACCGACCTGAGAGAAACGTTCACGGAAGGCCCTGACGTTGCTATCGTCTTGAGGCGTCATAGTGTGAATGCGAGCCGCTATAAAGACCGGAATATGAGGGCCAAGATCTTTGGCCGCTTTTTCGACATTTGTCGAGATCGTAAGGCGGTAATGGCTGGGATGTTGGCGATCAATCGCAGTTATTAAGGTCAACGAAAGAAGCTCCCGTACGTCGAGTTCACCGAGCTTTTTACGCCATCCGCGAAAAATTTTTCTAGCTGCGTCTTCATCTTCGAAGAGTAGGCCGAGGACGGGGGGCGTGGGCAGGACTGCTCGGAACTCTTGATGTGCGAGTT
>JBOHHR010000079.1:0-3062 GCA_050725475.1 Gammaproteobacteria bacterium
CGCCGGTTTCATATAAGCGTCTCCCCTTCGTCAGGCCGGCCTTCGGACGGCACCTCCACACTGAATCGTGCCGAGTAGTTCGCGCTGGCGAGGCTGGGCAGTTTGTCGCACTGCTGTTCTAGTACTGCTTTGGTCATAGGACCACGCACCGAGATATCGAGCTGCACGTCCAGATCGCCCGTGCCGGTTAGCGTGCCACGGTAAGCGGCTGCCAATCCGGAGAGATCCTGACCGCGATAATTCGCGAACACCGTGAACCGTGCGGATCGGATGACCGGTTCTTCCAAATCGCTAAGCCGCGTGGCTAGGTGTTGACGGAGCTCACCCAGGCTGCGGCAATGAGGCGTAGCCCGCTCCTCGACGAGGATAGAAGGCGCGGGCGGATCAAGTTCGCCCGTGCCTCCCCCAATTCCCGCTGGCGACACTGTTGTATCATCGGCAGATGCAGTGGCCGCTGAAGGAGTGGACCGCACCACTACCCCGACCCGGCCCTCCGTAGCAGGCCATGGCTGCGTCAAGACAGCGTGACCGATCTCCGTGTCCGTGAGTGTCACATGCTCGCCACAGAAATTTCGCCTTGGATGTTGCAGGCCAAGAATACGGTTGCGGTCTTCGACCAAAAGGCGAAGTGCCTGAGTAATCATGCCTACCGTCAATGGCACCGGGAAGCCCAACGTGTTGCGATAGGTGCGGTCCACCTGTTCGGCACGGCGGCCGTGCAGGTGCTGCAGATTCTTGCGAAGGTGCTCGTCAAACAGGGACGGCGGATAAATCTGCGCGCGTAGATAGGTCAAGACCTCTTCTTTGCTGCTCGCCTGCCCCAAAGTCTCTTCCTCGAACTGTGCCTGTGACGGCTGATCGCCCCACTGTTCGATCCGAACGAACACGAACCCGGCAGACTTCAGCCAGCGCTGGATTTGCTGCACCTGATCCCGCTCGATTCGTTCGAACTTGGCCCGGCGCTCGGCGTTTGTGGACGACTCGGCAAGCTGTTTGGCGGATTTGAGCCGCTTGGCGATCGCCAAGAGATCCGCATTAGTGAGATGATTCACTCGACTGTCGCGCGGTTCCAACAGAAGAACTTGGTTGCGCATCTCGAGTCCTTGATAGAGCGCGAAGCGCTCCTCTTGCGACAAACGCCGAGGCGCCAACACGTAACGCTGGCCATGCTTAGAAAATCCCTGAAAAGCCAATCTGGCTTCTTCAAGATCGCGGAAGACGACGCATTGATGTGTATCCCGGAAAACCTCCTGGCGCCAGATTTGAATGATCTGGTCTCGCGCGGCTTCGTCGTTGTACTTTACGGCATCCAACTCGACCTTGGCCTGCTCGTTTTCCTCAAGGTCGAAGATGAAACGGCCCTCTCGCTCATGAAAGTAAGTTCCGAATTTCTTGAACGCCTCGGTGGCGGCATGGAATTGATTGGGATCATCCCCCGGTTTGACCACGTGTCGCACCAGTTCATCGGCAGACAGCCCGGCAGAACGGCCGCCCGGCACCAGACTCGCCAACAGAACCGCCGAAGCGATAGCTTCGGCATACGGCTGGGCCTGAAGGTCCCGGTAGGTGGACTGGGCGGTGGCTATGAGTGTTCCGGTCGGATCGAGGTCAGACAGGCGATCCGCGCATCCGGAATCGGTAATGCGGCAATGTGCGCCGGTCATCAAGTAGGTGTCCTCGCCCACCGCATCCAACATGGCACCTAGCAGACCCAAGGCGCTACGCGTTCCCTGAAAACCACCGCTTTCCGTAATGCGCTCAAACACCAATTCGATAAGATCAGAAAGGAACGGGAATGTTGCCTCGATGCGATTGGTGTATGCATCCGGCACCTCCACACCAAACCGCCGCCAAGTGTTGACGTACGAACGAATGAGTGTCCGGGCTGCATCCTTATCGTAGGTATCGGCATTGGCGAACAGGCGATGCCGGACAATAGACGCGCGGTCCTCCGCGTTGCGGAAATGCAGCTCAATCCTCGGGGTGCGCTTGAGTGTCGAGCCTGGTTCCACGTTGCCGTCATATACCGCAGCGAACAATGTCACTCGGTTGTCGCGTGCAGCCTCCTCGCTCAACATCTGTAGGAAGCTGATGTTCTGACTACGGCGCGCAGGGTCGAGAATGTTATGGATACCCCGCTCCAGCTCATCGAAGATCAAAACGACATGCCGGTACTTAATCGCAATGCGGAAGTCGTCCAGATCCGGCGGCCGATCGATGCGCCAGTTCTGGCCGAGGCGTAGGGCGATCAGCATCCACAGCGCGTCACTGGGCATCGACTGATCGGTGAACTTGTGAACGATGACCTCCGCGTCTGCTGGCGGAGCCCACTCATAACCCGCCTTCGCCGCCCATACTGTCGCTTCCTCTGGGCTCGCAAGCAGGTGATAGCCGAGAAGCAGCGTGTGCGACTTACCCAAGCCCTTGACGGCCTGAGCGAGCACGGTACCCGGCCCGCCCTCTTTGAACCGCTGGCTAAGCCCGCGCAGGACCATATGGAGATCTTCGGAGAGGTAGGTTAGCTCGAAAAACCTTTGAGCGTTTCGCTCAAGACTGTCAGCCGACCCGGACCGCAAGCGCTCTAGGTCTATGACTCCGTCAATAGAGCTGGCTGAGCGGTAACGCTTTTGTAGCATTTGTATAGACTAGTCAAGATATCTTGACATTGCAAGAATGCAGGCTTTTTCTTGACTCGTCCTAGACAGCGCGTACATAGGGGTTGCGCGGGTGTTAGTACCACCAGCGATACCCCCATGGCTTGCCAAGGCCGCACAGGTCCGATCTTGCAAGGCAAGCAAGTACGCTCTTACCGAGCGCAAAGCGTCTGTCCCTGGGGAATCCGGTTCGGTCATCGATTTCGCAAAGGCTCTGTCCTATACTCGCCGCGAGATTGTACTTTTGGCTGATAGAGATGACTACACGTACCGCGACCGTCAATCGCCACACCAAAGAAACCGAAATCGCCGTGACCGTGAATCTAGATGGCGGTGGCGAATCGGACGTTCAGACCGGGATCCCGTTTTTCGACCACATGCTGGAACAACTGGCACGCCACGCCTTGA
>JBOHHR010000080.1:0-2629 GCA_050725475.1 Gammaproteobacteria bacterium
CACGCTGATACCGGTCAGCGGCGTTGTCCTGTACATTCAACCGATATACCTAGCAGCCAGGACCGCGAACGCGATCCCCTTATTGGAGCGGGTCATTGTCAGCTCCGGACAGACAGTGGTCATGGAGTCCTCGTTGCGTGAGGGTTTTGAAGCATTGAACGCAAAAATCGCACACAGCAACGTTTCACCCAAAGGGCCGGCCGCGCAGGTGGACTAACAAGGGTCATGGGTTCAGCCGAAAGCATCAACCCCGCTACGGGCGAGACGATACGCACCTACACGTCACTGGCGCCAAAGCAGATAGAGGCCGCGATCCAGAGCGCGCATGAAGCGTTCACCGGGTGGAGAGACACGACATTCGGTGAGCGGGCGAGGGCTATGCGAAAAGGTAGCCGAGTTGCTGCAGGCAGACGGCCATCGCTATGCGCGGATGATGGCGAACGAAATGGGCAAACCCATCCGTCAAGGCGAAGCCGAGATTAAGAAGTGCGCCTCGGTCTGCGGCTACTACGCGGAGAACGCCGAACGGCTCTTGGCGCCCGAGGTGGTCGCTACGGAGGCGACGCGAAGCTTTGTGGCATGCCAACCCTTGGGTGTGATCTTGGCGGTGATGCCTTGGAATTTTCCCTTTTGGCAGGTGTTTCGCTTTGCCGCCCCAGCGCTGATGGCCGGTAACGCGGCGGTGCTCAAGCACGCAGTCAATGTGCCAGCGTGTGCGCTGGCCATCGAAAGCATTTTCCGCAGGGCGGGGTTTCCAGAGAACCTGTTCCGCACCTTGCTGATCGATAGCGAAGCCGTGGGTCGGGTCATCGAGCACCCTCAGATACAAGCCGTGACGCTCACCGGCAGCAAGAAGGCCGGCCAAGCCGTAGCCAGCAAGGCCGGCGCAATGCTCAAGAAAACCGTCCTGGAGTTGGGCGGCAGCGATCCCTATCTGGTACTGGCGGATGCCGATATCGAACGCGCTGCGGAAATTTGTGTGGAGAGCCGCCTCATCAACTCCGGCCAAAGCTGTATTGCTGCCAAACGGTTTATCGTGGAGCGCGAGGCGCGCGATCGGTTTGAGCGTAACGTTGTAGAGCTCATGCAAGCGAAGCGGCTTGGCGATCCCCTACAGGAGGATACCGAGGTGGGGCCTCTTGCGCGGCATGACCTGCGGGATGCGTTACACGCGCAGGTACAGGACAGCATTGCCCAAGGTGCGCGTTGTCTATTGGGCGGCCGGATCTCCGAAGGACCCGGCGCTTACTATCCCGCCACCGTGTTGACGGACGTTGGCCCCGGCATGCCCGCCTACGAGGAGGAATTATTCGGTCCGGTGGCGGCCATCATCCCGGCCAAGGACGAAGAGGACGCGATCCGGATCGCCAACGATACGGTCTTTGGGCTAGGTGCCGCCGTTTTTACCAGCAATTCCGAACGAGGCGAAGCAATCGCGCTTGATCGCCTGGAAGCGGGCTGCTGTTTCGTGAACGATTTCGTGCGTTCCGATCCGCGGTTGCCGTTTGGTGGCATCAAGCAGTCCGGCTTTGGGCGCGAGTTGGGCACGTACGGTATCAAGGAGTTTGTGAACATCAAGACCATTTATGTAAATCGTGCGAACGCCAGCTGAATCGCGATTCGAACTTTCGCTTGATCGCCCATCGCTCAGAAGCATCTATATGAGGGTTCCTAAGACGCGCAGATCGGAAGCGGGAAAGGCTGGTTCCCCTACACGAACGCAAAATGCGAACTTGCGTCCTCGCCGGCCTCGCGGTCGCGGCGGTACTCACTTGACGCTGCCCGTCGCACAGTGGCGCACCGGTCGCGACCCCTCGGCCACCGGCTCGGAGGACACCGCGGTAGCGAGATGACCCCTAGAGACATTTTCGCCGCGCCGCCCCTATCACAACAGAAAGGATCACGACCATGGCCATCCGACTGAACCACACAATCGTTGCCGCGCACGACAAAAATACCGCGGCAATGTTCTTGACTGAGACCCTGGGCCTCCCGGCGCCTTCGCTGTTCGGCCCGTTTGCGGTGGTGCGGGTGGGCGACACCTCGCTGGACTATATCGACGCCGACGGCGAGATCACGTCTCAGCACTACGCCTTCCTGGTGAGCGAGATAGAATTCGACCAGATCTTCGCGCGGATTCGTGAGCGGCGCCTCTCGTACTGGGCCAACCCCGGTCGCCACGAGCGCGACCAGATCAACACCTGGGACGATGGGCGCGGGCTCTACTTCGACGACCCGAACGGCCACCTGCTGGAGATCATCACCCGTCCGTACGGCAGCGGTGGTACGGCGGTGTCCCGACCTCACCCCTTGGTCGCGCGGACACTGGATCCCGAAGATCACGAGGGCCGCCGCTCTGGTCATCAAGGGAAGAACGGTGGGGACAACCTCGGCGCTGGGGAGCCACCCGACGCGGGACCAGTGGCAAGCAGATGAAGGAATTCGCGATCATCGTTTCGATTAGCCTCAAGGCCGGCAAGGAGACAGTGATGAGCCGCAATACCAAACTACTACGGCGCCTTTGTGCTCGATCCGGACGGTCATAACATGGAAGCGGTCTCCGACGACCCAGAATGATGAACCTTTCCAACGGTCGTTTCGCTCAGGGCCGAGCTGAATGGCGCGAAGA
>JBOHHR010000081.1:0-1935 GCA_050725475.1 Gammaproteobacteria bacterium
TTGCCGGGCACCCGATGCGCCACAACAAGAAGACCCCTGCCGGGGCGCGCGAGCGGGAAGCCCTAGTGGCTCCCTGCTTCGGCGAACATTTTATCGAACCCCAGGCAGTGCGGAAGCGCTATCCTCGCTCCCAGGTGGCCCAAGACGATGTGCTCGATGCCTATGCGCTCGCGATCACCGCTAGCCGCCTTCATGGTGGGAGCGCAATGAGGCTTCCCGAATCAGAGCCCGAGCGCGATGGCAGAGGGTTGAGCATGGAAATATGGTATTGAACATGGGGGGGAGAGGCCATGCTGCAATGTCGCGCCGAGTTACGCTGTCTCTAGGTGAGCATTTCTCCGACACGGTCATGGCGATGATAGGACCGTCCTCATTGGCATTACCTCAAAGGAGTGGACCGGAAAAGGCTTGCGTTGCATTAAGAGTGAAGACCATAGTGCCCTTCGCGTCGGATATGTGACCAGTATTATCCTGGGGGTAGGGCGCAGCAGCTCATGGAACCGGTACGCACGGCTTAACGCAGGAGGACCTCAACATGCGCTATGAACTTTACTACTGGCCCGGGATACAAGGCCGCGGCGAATTTGTCCGGCTCGCGCTCGAAGAGGCTGGCGCCCACTACGTGGATGTGGCCCGTCTATCCGGGCGCGGCCTGGGCCTCCCCGCGATGATGCGCTTTCTTGAGGGCACCGAGATCGGCCGTCTGCCGTTCGCACCACCGTTTCTCAAGGCCGGCGCTGTGGTGATTGCCCAGAGCGCCAACATCCTGCTGTATCTGGGTCCGCGGCTCAGTCTGGTTCCGGAGGCCGAGGCCAGCCGGCTGTGGGCGCATCAACTGCAATTGACCATCGCCGACTTTGTGGCGGAGATCCACGACGTGCATCATCCGATCGCAGGCAGCCTGTACTATCACCAGCAGAAGCGCGAGGCCCGACGCCGGGCCGGGCATTGCACCGCGGAACGGGTGCCGAAGTTTCTGGACTACTTCGAGCGCGTGCTCGCCGCCAATCCGAAGGGCAGGGGGTATATGCTCGGTCGCGCTTTGTCCTACGTCGATCTGTCGATGTTCCAGCTCATGGCCGGCCTGCGTTACGCCTTCCCCAAGACAATGAAGAGCTTGGAACCGAAGTATCCCAGCCTGGTGGCGCTGCACGATAAGGTCGCGGCACGCCCCAAGATCGCCGCCTATCTGGCGTCCGAGCGGCGCGTACCGTTCAACGAAGACGACATCTTCCGGCATTATCCGGAACTCGATAACAAGCAAGGGGCAAATAGGTGATGGGGGCTCATGCAACTAAGGAGCGTTGCATGAGGTAGGTTATGTGTTTAATTATGCTGGGTGCCGAACCCTCGTAGGGGTGCTGCTGGGTGAGTCGGTTTCCCAAAACTACGATCGGAATATCGCAGAATCAATGAGGTTCCCGGCCCTGTTTCCCAAAAAGCGGTGTCGTAACTGATTGATATATCACAATTGTCCAACAGTCTTTTAATCCGTTGGTCGAGGGTTCGACTCCCTCGCCGCTCGAAAGGCTCGCACCACCTCCGTCGTAGGCCACGAGGAGAAAACACCTGCTTCCGATATAGGCGAGCACACAATCTCCACGGTCGCGGACGCAATCCGTATTTATTCAGTGAAGCTCATCTAAAAACGCAAGCTCCCTTGATAATTCAGGAGTTGGCACCAGTACGCTACGTCATCCAAGGGACCTTCCCAAGGTTCCCGCCATCCTTCATCGTAGGCGGCGAGGAGATCGGTGCCAAAGTGATGGTTGCACTTTCGGTGGCAGCGATGTCCACGCCGCGATCGACCGCGCCCGCGAAGGCGCGGCCGAATCCCCGATCATTCGATCACCCGAGTCTGCCCGTGCCGCAGGACGAAAAACTCCTCCTCTGCCACACCTTGGGCCAGCCGTGCCGCGGCCAGATCGCGCAGCG
>JBOHHR010000082.1:0-3827 GCA_050725475.1 Gammaproteobacteria bacterium
CCGGAATTCTTGCGCACCCATCCGGTCACCGTGTCCCGCATCGCCGATTCCCGAAATCGGGTCGCTCAGTATGCGCCGATCACCCACACGGACAGCCTCTCTTATCACCTGATGCGGGCCAAGCTCGCCGTCGCGACGGCGCAAGAGCCCGCTGAGGTGCTGCGCTATTACGAGGAGTCGCTGCGCTCCGGCGAGTTCCATCGGGAAGACGTGGCCCGCTACGGTTACGCCCTGGCGCTCACGGCGATCGGAGAATACGGTAAGGCCCGGGTGCAAATAGAAGCCTTGGCGCGTTCGCCTGAGCAAGATCTCGCCTATGGTCTGGCGGCTGCGCGGCTGGCCATCGCCGACGGCCGGGCCGCGGAAGGGCTATCGCTCTATGAAAAAACGCTTGCGCTTTATCCACACAGCAGCCCCGTCGTTCTCGCCTACGTCGAGGCCTTGCTCAACGCGAGCGACACCGGCAAAGCGCGCCAACTGCTCCAGGCCTATGTGCAGCGGCACGATCCTACGGTGACTTATTATGCCTTGCTCGCGCGCGCTGAGGGACAGGCTGGTTTCAAAGTAGAATCGCACCTGGCACAAGCAGAGTTTTATTATTTGAACGGCGAGACGGAGCTAGCCAAAAACCAGCTCGACATCGCGAGCCGCGAGGCATCTGCCACGTCTTATCAGCTCGAGCGCATTGCGGCGCGGCTGGAAATCTTGGTCAAAGAACTGGAAGAAGAAAAGCAAAGGCGATCTTAGATCTCCATTGGGTCCAAGTGAACCGACTGTCACGCCGTCGCTTTGTAAATTTTTGCCTTGGCTTAGGCATTATTGCAGCCGTTTTCAAAGCGCCGGTGCTCTGGATACGGCAAACCCTGGCGGCATGGCCGGAAGACGCCTTTCGCGCACCCTCCGTATCCGCCGCGATCCGCGCTTTGTTCGGCGCCCTCCCAGTACGCGCTGCATTCTCGGCGCGCCAAACAGGGCATTCTCTGGCCCTGGCTTTCCGCCGGAGCACAGGGCCGTTTCGACGGGAGCGAAACGGAGCTGCAAGTTCCAAAGGAGCAAGTCTCAAGGATGAAACGAGCAACCGGAGTGTATAGTGAAATACGAGCAGCAGATTCTGCGCCTGACTGAGGCGTGTCGTGTGACTTTCTATGATGCGAGTTACCACGCCCTCGCAATTCACCGTGCTGGTGTCTTGGTCACCGCGGATGAAGATTATCCCGAAGCCGCTGCCGCGGGTGGCCATTTGCTGCATCTCAAGGATGGCCCCTGACTTAGCCCGGTCTCCCACCGCTTAAACCATACCCTCGACCATCAAGATCCGCATCGTCACATAAGGGTTCACGACCATAAGCCTTTAACGCCGGAGCACCAACCATCCACACCGCGCCTGATCTGGGATCCCTTACGGCTCGTTTCCGCATGCGCGGATTGTTTGTGAGCGGGCATCCGCATGGCAACGGTCGCATCAACGATACATACGTGGTGATCAGGCAAGCGGGCCAGGATGAATGGCGTTATCTACTGCAGCGCATCAACCCTCTGGTGTTCAAACAACCCGAGCTGGTGGTGCAAAACATCCGCTGCATTACCCGCCATCTTCGCAGGGTCCTGGAAGGGCGCGGGATCCTCGAGGTAGGACGCCGCTGTTTGCAATTGATCCCAACGACGGACGGAAGCCTGTTTTTCCGCGATCCGAGCGGTAATTGTTGGCGCAGCTACCGATTCATAGAGAGAGCACGCACCTGGGATACGCTCGAAAACGAAGAGCAGGCGTATGCCGCGGCCGAATGTTTCGGCGAGTTTCAGTACTATCTCCGTGACTTTCCAGCCGAGCGACTAAGAGAGACCATCCCCGACTTCCACCACACCCCAAAGCATTATCAGCGCTTCGAACAAGCGCTTGCTAGAGACCCCTGTGGCCGGGCAGCGGGCGCCCCAGCCGAAATCGAATTCGCAAGGGGGAATCACGCCCTGGCCGATATTCTGCAAGCCCTGAGGGACCGTGGCGAGGTGCCCCTGCGGATCACCCACAACGACACCAAGCTCAATAACGTGCTGTTCGATACCGAGACTTCTCGGGCTCTTTGCGTGGTGGACCTGGACACCGTAATGCCGGGGCTCAGCCTCTACGACTTCGGGGATCTCGTCCGATCCTGCACCAATCGTGCGGGTGAAGAAGCCCTGGACCTCACCGACGTGCGTATGCATGGGCCGTTCTTCGACGCTCTGGCGGAAGGCTATCTCGCCGGGACCCAGGGCATGATGAATCCAACCGAGGTCGACCACCTAGCCATTGCCGGATCGTGCATCGCCTATGAGCTCGGGCTGCGCTTCCTGACGGACCACCTGGTGGGGGATGTGTATTTCAAAGCCCAGAAAGAGACTCAAAACCTTGCGCGCGCGCGTGTGCAATTCAAGCTTGTCGAATCCATGCTGGAGCAGCATGAAGCGATGAAGCGAACGGTGGCGAGGATTTGGAAAAAATGAAGCATTGGTTTGCCGGTTCTTGTTTCCGTTGTCGAGCCGCTGTGGTCAAGAACCTTCTCGAGAAACTCGATGCCACGAGCCGGACGGAGGCTTTAGCCGTAGCCGCACGACGTGGGTTGATCACGCTTTAGTTTGCCGAGTGCTCCCTCCTGAAAGAGCGCTGGTCCTCTCTCTAAAGAGGTAACTGTGACTCTACCGCAAGAGGGGGATTACGCTCTTGCTTTAGCCTTGTTTTCAGATCCAACTTTCACCGGATACCTCTTACCCGCTCCGAGCGGTGATACTGCCCATGGTCATAAAGTGTTGACTTCAAAAGTATTGGGAATTTCCATGATGACTCCGAATCCGCTAGCCCTGGTGATCATTGCTATGATTATAGCGTTCGTGTGGCTGGCCACCCGAAGCCCATTGATCGGCGGCTGAATTATCGCGAGGTACAAACCGCCGCCGCGATGGCGGATAACCAAAGTGCTCGCTCGGCGCGTTGCTGCGGATGGCGAATCATCTGTGGCGGATTCAACTTTAACGCCGCATCCGCATGATGCTTGATGGCCCGCAACGGGTGCGCTCTGGACATCCGTTCCTCAGGTGGCGGGTCGATATGTTCGGTCTTCTTTTCTGGTATTCCGTGGCGGCGTTTGGCTAGCGCTATGGAACCACCAGCGGCAGGATTCAGATCCACGCATCCGCAGCACTCGGACGGCGGATGCGACTATGGAGCCGTACCGCGCATGCCATCGCATACCTCGGATCCGATTGCGTCGTTAAATCCTCATGTGCTTGGTGCGTACTCGGCCGAGCTTGCAGCGCAATCGGCGCATGACGAGGCTTGTGGGGCTCATGGCCTGTACACGGTACTCACCAGTTGCGCCGTCGTATGCTATTGAGGTCAGTCATGGTAGCGGGAGGACGAACCGTCAACTTGGAGCCTCGGGTGGCAGCCAGAGAACTTGAGGGTGGGGCGGGTTCGCTGTAGGCGCCCGGCATGGGAGGAGGTTGATGACGTCATCGCCCCGAGCGTTGCTTGTTTCCAGATTCTGCTCTCTCAAAAGGGGTAGTCACTCCTATGCAAAAAGAACAGTACAGCGTTCCTGCTTAGGTACTGGGTCTACGTCCAACTTTCACCGGATATCATCGGCCTACTCATAGGGCCATACTGTCTATCGTAATGAGGGACCGATGCATCTAACGGTCACCCGTGTGACCCGCGTCGGAGCCCATCATTAGGAGGTTGCACAAATGGGCAACCGTGATTAACAGGTGTTTAGACGAAATGAAGAGAGGGTTGGCCATGGAACCAGTATATTTCGCTCCAGTCGTGCTGATTGCGTGTGGTGTTATGG
>JBOHHR010000083.1:0-10440 GCA_050725475.1 Gammaproteobacteria bacterium
GCTTCATAGCAGTTCCTTACCTGTCCCTCTGCAGGTAGCCGAAACTTCTCCTTTCTCCTTCGCCTTCCGGATCTCCTCCCCTAAGCGCATCACGTTCCGCGCCTCGATACTTACCTGACGCTCCTTGCCACCCGGCTAAATACCAGCCGCCACGTGTTGTGGCTCAGCTCCAACGCCATGTACAACACCGCCTTCTCGCAGTAATTCTTCCTCTCGCAGGATCGCTTGGGTCGTATTCATACTCATCACCTCGTTAATGATTCGTATCCAAATAACCCAGACGGTCCTGCATAGCATCTACGCGGGCTTGTATCTTGATCCCATGTCAATTAAAAAACAATTTGATACGCTGTGGAGCTTTTGGGAAGGGGAGCGCGGTGGGAAACGCGCAGCGTTTTCCACGGCAAGTGCCCCGGTGCGCCGCAGGCGCATTGTCCACAAATCCACAGCGGGGGCGGGTTTGGGCGCCGCCGTGCAGCCTGATAAGTCCTGGGGTTTGAAGCCCGTGGGGAAGCGTATGGCGTACGGCGGATCCCTTTCTTCCTGAGCCCGAACAGCTGCTTGAAACCATGTCGTATTAGCAAGGAGGGGAGATGAAGAGATGAAGAACGTGCCTGAACCGCTCTATGTGGGGATCGATGTCACCAAAGGACCCTGGAAGTCGCCCTGGGTACCAGCGGGGCTGTCCAGACCTTGATGAACGATGCAGAGGGCTTTGAAGCGCTGCGCGCGCGCCTTAAATAAAGGGCATACGGTGGCACTCATCGTCCTGGAGGCGACGGGGGCTATGAGAGCGGTGCCGCTTTGGCCGTGCAGGGGGCCGGCTAGCCCCTGGCCATCGTCAATCCGCGCCAAGCCCGGGATTTCGCCCATCTCGCCAAGACCGACCGCATCGATGCCTTGGCCTTGGCCGAGCTCGCTTGGGTGCTTGACCGCCATCCCGATCGGGAGAAGCTTGTGAAGCCTCTGCCCGACGCCGAACAGAGGCAACCTCAAGCGTTGATGGCGCGGCGGCGCCAACTGGTCTCGATGCGGGTCTCTGAGCGCAACCGCTTGGCCACCAGCCACACGGTGGCCCGCCGCAGCATCCAGGCAATCATCAAGGCTCTGACGCGGCAGTTGCAGGATATCGAAGCCGAGCTTGCGCGCCACATTACCCACCAGCACGCCGATCTCGCGGCCCTGCTCTCCAGCGTCGCGGGCACCGCCCCGTTCACCAGCGCGGCTATTCGATCGACTCCAAATAGCCTGAGATCCGAATCCGATAAATCCCCCTCCGTCCGGTTCATCTCCCCGAGCCGACAATCCCCCTTGGCCTGTGCCCACCCCAGACGCCAAAACGCCCGGAAACATAGCGCCTCGTCGGGAAGATGAAAGGCCCGAAAAGTCCCCGATTCCAGGCCGAGGACTCGCATGTTTGACAGCTCACGAGCCCAGCAGTACTCTGCCTCTTGACGAAAAAGGGCGTTTAAAATCTCTATTCCCGTCCACGACTACCGGTTTCCAATGGCGGGTTCCGCCGGCTTCTGGCCTGTGGCGCGATTAGCCAGCACGGTGACGAGCCACAGCACAATGCCGATGCCGATCAAAATTCCGGCGATCTCGTATTGAACGGGATTTCGTCCGGTCCATGGGCCCGCAAGAAAAGCGCAAGACAATGCGCCCAGGATCGGCAGCAATGGCGGCGCGCGGAAATGCTCATGATCGACGCGATCACGGCGCAGAACGAGCACGGCGATGTTGACCACGGTGAAGACACACAGCAGCAACAAGGCAGTTGTGCCGCCGAGCGCCGGCACTCCGCCGACAAAAGTGATCAGGCCGAAGGCCAGCAGCGTGGTGAATCCGATCGCGACGTAAGGCGTTCGCCGTGTCGCATGAACCTTGCCGAGCACCGATGGGAGCACGCGCTCGCGACTCATGCCGTAGACAAGTCGGCTCGCCATCAACATGTTGATGAGTGCGCTGTTGGCCACGGCGAACATCGTGATGAAGCCAAAGATCTCGAGCGGGAAATTCGGAGCGCCCGCCTGCACGACTTTCAATAGCGGCGTCTCGCCTTCGCCCAGTTGTTCGGGCGAGACAAGCGTGATCGAAGAAATCGACACCAGCACGTAGATCAACCCGGTGATGACCAGACCGGCTAGAAGCACCTTCGGGAAGTGGCGAATTGGATCCTTGCATTCCTCTGCCATGTTGACCGAGTCTTCGAACCCAACCATGGCGAAGAAGGCGAGCGTCACCGCGGCGATCACCGGCCACACCATGCTGCCATCCGCTGAAGTCTTGAACTGGGTGACGCGGGACACATCGCCTTCACCGGCCGCGATCGCCCACATACCGATGACGATGATGAGCAAGAGACCGGACAGCTCGACGCAAGTCAGGACGACGTTGGCCTTGACGCTCTCGCCAACGCCGCGGAAATTGACCGCCGCAACCACCACCATGAACGCCAGCCCCACGAACGTAATTCCGATTCCGCCTGCGAGGTCGAGTGCGAAGGCATTCGACAGATTGGCGGCGAAGGCGCGAGAGGCCGTCGATGCGGAGGTGATTCCAGAACACATCACGGCGAAGGCGACGATGAACGTCACGAAGTGAACGCCAAACGCCTTGTGCGTGTAAAGGGCGGCGCCCGCTGCCCTTGGATACTTCGTCACCAGCTCCAGATAGCTGAAGGCGGTGATGACAGCGACGATGAAAGCCACCAGAAACGGCAGCCATACAGCCCCACCGACCTGCTTGGCGACCTGGCCAGTAAGCGCGTAGATCCCGGTGCCGAGAATGTCACCGACGATGAACAACAGCAGCAGCCATGGTCCCATCACCCGACGAAGGGCCGGTTCTGCTGCGGTGCTGGGCTGATCTTTGTCGCCAATGGAAACCTTGTCCATGGACTCTCCTTTCACGCGCGGCAGCGGGTTGTCCACGACAAGAATAGCCCCTCGACAACCTCGTAGTCCACGGTAAGTTCCTCACCGGCCAAGATGTCGCGCACCGCTATGTCTACCCCGTAACGATCAAGCGTGAAGTCGGTCCGTAAGTTTGGGCCAATTAAAGGCAGCAATTAAAGGGGCCAGGCTTGGACAGATCACCATTATGGTGGAGACATCAGTCCGCAGACAGCAGGGAGGCTTGTTGCAGCAAAGTGTCGTCAATATTGGTGATCGTCCTCATATGCACCACTATGCATTGGGATACATACATATCACGCAAGGCGCCGCCATTCAAGGTCGGGCGTGCCGTTTACGCCGTAACCCAACAACTGATCGAGCGAGTCGAGGAATTTCCCATCGACGAGGTGCCAAATACCCTGCACAACGCGGCTCGCCAGCCTGGGTACATTTCCCTATGATCACTCCGGTTGGGATCGCCACCACCCCATCGAAGCATGATTACCAGTAACGGGCTAAAATACGCTGTGCACAACCTACGATGCTTAACCGTTCTGCTGCCCTTTTGGACAGGCTGCGCCGCTGAGGCGCGGGCCGCGCCCGTGGAACCGCCCCCCACTGAGAGCGTAAGTACCAGGGACGATCTCAGCACCCGCCTGAACGACTTCGATACCCGCCTCGAGGAGATGCGCGAGAAGCTGCGCATCCCCGGGCTTGCGCTCGTCATCGTCAAGGGTGCCAGCATCGTCTACCTCAAGGGCAAGGGCTACCGCAACCTGGAGGAGCGGCTGCCTGCGACCGAGGACACGCTCTTCGCCATCGGTTCGACCACCAAGGCCTTTACCGCCCTCCTGGTCCTGATTGCGGTCGAAGAGGACAAGCTCGCCCTTGAAGACTCGCCCAAGAAGTTGCTTGCCCTACTTCTCGCTCAAAGATCCCGAAGCCGACCAGAAGATCACGCTGCGCCATCTGCTCACCCACACCTCGGGACTCGCCCGCACCGATCTCAGTTGGTGACGTAGGAGCTGAGCCTAATCCCCAAATGCGTTCTCGATCGCCGCAATCGCGCACAGGCGGGCGCTCAGCAAGCGGTATCGGAGATCAATAGCCCGTACGCCTCATAATTTCGCCGGCGTTGGTACCCTGTTCGTTCTAGCCGTAAGATCCAAACATCCATGCTCTATTTGCCTGTGCGATGGCGGAACACATTCTCTTTCTCACCGGGAAACTCGCCGAGAAAAGCCTGCACCGGGTGCTGGCCGAGATCCAAGCGACGGAGTTCACCTACGAGGTGAGGCAGATGGGGTTGAGCGTCGCGGCCTTGATGACGGCGGATCTCATCAGGCGCAGGCTCGACGATGTGGGCAAAGCGAACCGCATCGTCCTGCCCGGCCGCTGCCGGGGGGACATCGAAGCGCTGAGCCGGCATTTCGGTGTGCCGTTCGAGAGGGGGCCGGAAGAGCTGAAGGATCTGCCGGGCTATTTCGGTAAGGAACAGCGGCAAAGAGATCTCACGCTATACGATGTCACAATTTTCGCCGAGATCGTGGACGCCCCACACCTGAACATTGAAGCGATCATCGACCGGGCAAGCCAGTACGCCAAAGACGGGGCGGATGTGATCGACGTGGGCTGCCTTCCGGACACCCCTTTCCCGCACCTCGACGAAACGATTCAAGCCCTGAAACAGGCGGGATTCAGGGTGAGCCTGGACTCGACTAAAGACGAGGAGTTGCTGCGTGGGGGCAAGGCGGGTGCGGACTATTTGCTCAGCCTGAACGAAGAGACGCTATGGATCGCGAACGAAGTGGCCGCCACCCCGGTGCTGATCAGCGCCGTACCCACCGAAATCGAGACCCTGTACCGCAACATGGAGGCGATGGAAAAGAAAGGCCGCGCTTACTATGCCGATCCCATTCTGGAGCCTATCCACTTCGGGTTCACCGATTCCCTGCTGCGCTACCACGGCGTGCGTGCGCGGTTTCCCGAAGCCCCGATGATGATGGGCGTGGGCAACCTCACCGAGCTTACCCATGCCGACACCGCGGGCATCAATGCTCTGCTCATGGGCATCATCTCGGAGCTGCGGATCACCGGCGTCCTCACCACCGAGGTGAGCGAGCACTGCCGCAGCGCGGTGCGCGAGGCCGATCGCGCACGGCGTATTCTCTATGCCGCGCGCGAAGACGGCATGCCCCCCCAACATATCGACCCAGGCCTGATGGCCTTGCACGAGCGAAAGCCCTTCCCCTACGAACCCGATGAGATCCGGGAGATGGCAGAAGCGATCAAGGATAAAAACTTCCGTATCCAGGTGAGCCGTACCGGGATCCACATCTGCAACAGCGAAGGCCTGCATACGGCCCAAGATCCCTACGATCTGTTTCCTTATCTCGATGTGGAAGAGGACGGCGCGCATGCGTTTTATCTCGGACTCGAGCTGGCGCGCGCGCAGATCGCCTGGCAGCTCGGCAAGCGCTACCGACAGGACGAGGAGCTCGGTTGGGGCTGCATGGTAGAAAAGGCCGAGCAGGACTTAAGCCGCTTCGCCCCTGAACGCAGCACCTTGAAAGCGCGCCGCCGCTTCCGGCACCGCTCTTCGGGGAAGTAGACGGTCGTGACGAGCATCGTCTCGGAGCCCTGGTAATGGCATTCCTCGCCGTTGTAAGCGAAGAGGAGTCACTTCTTGGTATTGACAAACCAAGCTTATAATCAAGGCGCAGGCTGCGTTTTTGCTTTGAGCCAGTGCAGCGCTTCGTAATCCACGAAACTTGTGAGAAGTCGGATACTAACCACTAGAGGAGTCGCTGGGCGAGTCTCCGAGCAGAATGAAGCAGTAACCCTAGGTAACGTTCTGCGCCGCGAGCAAGGGCTGCGACCGAACATGAACAGCGCAGGCATGAAATCGACGCAGGGCCGCACCTGCTGATGACGCAAAAGGTAACTCATAGCCCGAGTAGGGCGCCGACATTTTTGACGCACATTTGGGAGGTAAGCGTACGAATTTGTCAAGGGGCATAAACAAACGTCGGTTTTCAGCGAATCGGGTCGCGTCGCCTGCCGAAGGACCAAGCGCTCAGGCTCGCTTCCACGCGCCCGATTATGCGCTAGAGATTCAAGCTGAGAAAATAAAGCTCCTATATCAGCAAGTCCCCTCGCCTTTGATCGCGAATGCGGTCAACGCATCAATCCTCGGGTTCCTGTTATGGGGACATGTGTCTAGTCCTCTGCTGGTCATCTGGCTTATCTTCATGGGTCTCCTTACCGTGGGCCGATACGGGCTGTTGCGCGCCTATGTTGCGGCGAAGCCATCGGCGCCCAACGCACAACCTTGGGGTTTTCGCTTCGTCGTTGGGGTGGGGCTGTCAGGCATGGGTTGGGGACTGATGGGGATACTGTTGTTTCCGGAGCACAGCCATGTGCATCAAGTGCTGATCGGTTTCGTGCTGGCGGGAATGTCGGCGGCCGCGATGCCTTACTTGGCTCCGTATCGCGGCGCCTATTCGATGTTCATTATCCCTGCGGTTCTTCCGTATGCGCTATGGCTTTTCCTCGTAGGAGACGAGATGTCCATAGGCATGGGCGCGATGTCGTTGTTATTCATTGTGCTTATGCGCATCATGTCACATGGCGTCCATGACTCGGTCACTGAATCACTCAGGCTGCGGTTCGAAAATCTCGCTCTACTCCAAGGTATTGGGGCAGCCAAGGAGCGCCAGGAAGCCGCCAATTGCGAGTTGCAGGCTGAGATCGCGCATCACCGTCAGGCCGAGGCGGCGCTTAAGGAAAGCGAGGCGCGATTTCGGACCGTGTGCGACTCGGCCCCGGTCATGATCTGGATGTCGGGGCCGCACAAACTGTGCACCTATTTCAACCAGCCCTGGCTGGATTTCACCGGACGTTCCATGGAGCAGGAGCTTGACAATGGCTGGGCCGAAGGGGTGCACCCGGAGGATCGTGCGCGCTGTCTCGATATCTATCACACGGCCTTTGACGCCCGCAGGCCTTTTACTAAGGAATACCGGCGGCGGCGCGCCGACGGCGAATATCGGTGGATCCATTGTAACGGCATCCCCCGTTTTGACCCCGAAGGGAAGTTCCTCGGCTACATCGGCTCCTGTATCGATGTCACCGAGGAGCGAGTGGCTGAGGAAAGAGTACGCAAGCAGCAGGCGGCCCTCGCGCATGGGCAGCGCTTGGCGGTGCTGGGCGAAACCGCGGCGGCCCTCGCGCATGAACTGAACCAACCCCTGGCCGCGATCGTGAACTATGTGGAAGGGGCGAAGTTGCGGTTTCAGCGGGAGATCGAAGCCAACCCCTCGCTCGGGGGGATGCTTGATCAGACCGCACGCATCGCGTGGCGCGCCGCAGACGTGGTTCGGAGCGTGCGCGAGTTCACACGCAAGAGCGATGCGAGCTTTGGACCGCTCGATGTGAACCAAAGCGTGCGCGAGGCCGTTCGGCTGCTCGAGCCCGAGGCCGCACGCCGTCAGGTGCGCCTGCGGACGCAGCTTGCCGAGGAACTGGCCCCGGTCTCGGGCGATCAGGTGCAAATCGAACAACTGCTGGTTAATCTCCTCGCCAATGGCACGGAGGCCATGGAAGGCACCGAGTCCGGAGCATGCCATGTGACTGTGGCCACCGGGCTGACCCCGAAAGGGGAGATCGAGATCCAGGTCTGCGATAGCGGCGCGGGGATCTCCGCAGAGGTGCGCGATCGCCTGTTCGCACCGTTTTTCACCACCAAGCCCCGCGGTCTGGGGATGGGCCTCGCCGTGTGCCGATCCATCGTCGAACGCCACGGCGGGCGCATCTGGGCCGATGAGCAAGGGTCTCCGGGAGCCACGTTTCACGTCGTCCTGCCGCCGCTTAAGGAGGCGATCCCCGGTGCTGGCTGAGCAAACCGTGTTCATCGTCGATGACGACGAGGATGTGCGTGCCTCGCTGGTTTGGCTGTTCCAATCGGCGGGGCTCGCGGCCCGGAGCTTTGCGTCCGCCGAGGGGTTTCTCGCCTCCCGGGAAGCGCAGCGCCCGGGTTGCATGGTGCTCGATCTGCGCATCCCGGGCATGGACGGATCAGGGCTATTCCAGCACCTGCAGGAACAGGGGAGCACGCTTCCGGTGATCTTCCTCAGCGCTCACGGGGACATTCCCACGGCCGTGCGCTTGGTCCAGCAAGGTGCCTTCGATTTCGTACAGAAACCTTTCGCGGAAGGCGAGATCCTGGCCAAGGTAAAGAAAGCGCTTAGCCGAAATCGATGGATAATCGCCCGAGTGCGAGAGCGTGCCGAGCTGCGTAGGCGCCTCCAATGCCTCACCCCGCGGGAGAAGGAGGTGCTCCATCGGGTGACACGCGGGCAGGCTAATAAAGTGATCGCCGTTGAGCTTGCGATCTCTGAGAAGACGGTTGAGATCCACCGCGCCCGTGTCATGCACAAGATGGGGGCTAGAACGCTTGTCGAGGTGATCGGAATTACAAGCCAGTTACAAGACGATAAGGGAATCCCCTATAGCCGCTGAGAGTTTGTGAAGAAAACCGTCGCGAGCGAAGGGAGGTCGCGTTCCGCCGGAGCGCAGGACCGTTTCGCCTGCAGCGAAACGGAGCGCAAGCCCCGAAGGGGCGAGTCTCAGGGATGAGACGAGCAACCGGAGTGTATGTTGAAATACATGAGGATTCCGAGCACCGCCGGAACGCGAGATCCCGAGCGCAGTAGGTTTTTTCACAAACTCTGAGCGCTGACAGTCGTTACGAGCATCATCTCGGAGCCCCAGTAATGGCATTCTAACGGTTGTGTGCGAAGAGGAAACGACCCGGCTAGCCGCAGGGTTAGGTAAGCGGCTTAAGGAAAGGGGACTTAAAGTTGCCACGGCCGAGTCCTGCACCGGTGGCTGGCTGGGACAGGCCATCACCTCCGTGGGCGGAAGCTCGCAATGGTATGAGCGAGGCTTTATCACTTATTCCAACGAAGCCAAGCAGGAGATGTTGGGGGTGCGACTTGAGACCATCGCCCACCATGGCGCGGTAAGCGAGCAAGTGACGCGTGAGATGGCGGAGGGGGCCCTCGCCCGCAGCCGTGCGGCGATCGGGATCGCCGTGACCGGGATCACCGGGCCAGAGGGTGGTAGCCGAGAAAAACCCGTGGGCACGGTATGTTTTGCCTGGACGCGCGCGGGACGCCTCACGCTTGCCGAGACCAAGCGGTTTGCCGGCGATAGAGCGGCGATCCGGTCCCAGTCGGTCGCCCACGCTTTAGTAGTGCTAAACAAACTGCTTTCTCAACCCTAACGATGAACGAAAACGCCTCTCGCAGCAACTTACAATGCGCTGCGACTCAGCGGATGTTTTTCGCCCTATGGCCGGATGAGGAGGTGCGAGCGGCCATTGCGGGACTTGTCTCGGTGCTGCCCCTGCGCGGCGTGCGGCCGATCCCCCCTCAGAATATTCACGCCACCTTAGTTTTTCTCGGAAGCATCACCCGCGACACCCGCCGTGCGCTCGAGTGTGCCGTCGATGACCTGCGCAGCCGGCCATTTGAGCTGGTATTGGACACCCGCGGTTGGTGGCGCAGACCCCAGGTGCTCTGGGTTGGCGCTTCAACGGCGCCGCCGGAGTTGGCTCAACTGGTCGCTGGTCTAAAGTCGGCTGCTGCCGAGCTGGGCTTGAAAACCGATCCCAGACCCTATCAACCGCATGTGACCATCGCCCGTAAGGTCAATCGACCCACGGCTGTGAGCGCTTTCCAGCCCATCGCTTGGCAAGTGGCGGATTTTTGTCTCGTCGAGTCCGTCACCGGCGCGGGCGGTGCGGCATATTGCGCGCGCCGGAGCTGGTCCCTGGCTGATGCAGAGATAACTCTGGAACGCTAAGCTTTGTGGTACCCTTTGCCTATTTCGCAGAGTGGGGACGTTAAGCGAACGAATCGAGAGGAAACAGGATGGAGGAGGATAAAAAACGGGCGTTAAGCGCGGCGCTGAGCCAAATCGAACGACAGTTTGGTAAAGGCTCGGTGATGCGCATGGGCGATGTGGGCGTGGTCCGGGATGTGGACACGATCCCCTCAGGCTCTCTCGCCCTGGATATCGCGCTTGGGGTGGGTGGGCTGCCGCGCGGGCGCGTGATGGAGATCTACGGTCCGGAGTCATCGGGCAAGACCACCATGGCATTGCACGCGATCGCGGAGATGCAAAAGGCTGGCGGCACCGGTGCTTTTATAGATGCCGAACATGCGCTGGATCCGGTTTATGCGGCGAAGCTTGGAGTCAACGTAGACGAGCTACTGGTGTCGCAACCCGATACCGGTGAACAGGCCCTCGAAATCACCGATATGCTGGTTCGTTCCGGGGCGGTCGATGTGATCGTCATCGACTCGGTCGCGGCTTTAACCCCAAAAGCGGAGATCGAAGGCGAGATGGGAGACAGCCACATGGGATTGCAGGCGCGTTTGATGTCACAGGCGTTGCGCAAACTCACAGCCAACATCAAGCGTGCCAACACCCTGATGATATTTATCAATCAGATCCGCATGAAGATCGGCGTGATGTT
>JBOHHR010000084.1:0-3328 GCA_050725475.1 Gammaproteobacteria bacterium
CGTGGCGCAGAAGATGCGGGAACTCACCCGCAACGTGCGCTTGGTCTTCGACTACCTGCGGATGACGAAAAACACGTGCGCGGCTACCTCTGCTTGACTGGGTGGACGGAGAACAAATTTACCGTGAATCCACCCCAGCCGGGGGTTCTCCCCGGTTCTGGGTTGAAGGACACTGCTTGGATCGAGGGGCTAGGCCCCGCGCCCCTTCCCGATCCAGGAGGCGCTTACCACGAATGCCGCCGTGGTCGCGGTAAAAAAGCCTTGTCCGACGATCCGCAGGGCAGATCCTCGGAGAAGGCCCCTCGTGCGAGGGGCAAGGTGCCTATAACAATCCACGTTCGGCCAGGGATGTCGCATCGGCACCGCCTATGATGATGTTATCCAGCACTCGGACATCGACCAGCGACAGCAGGCGCCACCAGGAGACTCGGCTTGCGCTGGCGGGTCTCGTTTTTGACCATCAGCAGCAACGACAAGATCTGGATCGTCTTGCCCAAGCCCATATCGTCGGCCAGGCAGGCGCCGAGCCGCAGATTCACGAGCAGATGCAGCCACTGCACACCGGCGCGCTGATAAGGCCGCAGTGTACCTCGCAACGCCTTGCCCGGATCGACGCGAGCGGCTTCTTCAGGGCGGCGCAGGCCCTCCAGCGTTTCGGCCAGCCACGGTCCGGCCATAACCGCGCTCCAGTCCGCGACGGCCGCTTCCGTACTTGCATCGCTCGAGACGCCAGCACCGGCGAGCAAGCGCATCGCTTCGCCGAAGGGCAGACCGCCCGTTTTGGTGGCCCCCTCGATGGCCTGAAATCGTTCCAGTGTCCGCTGCAGGCGCGCGTGATCGACTTCGATCCATCGGCCGCGAATGAGTGCCAACCCATCCGATTGGGCCAGCAGTTATCGGATCTCGGCAGGCGACAAGGTTTCGCCCTCCAGGGTCACCTCCATCCGGAAGTCCAGCAACGCCTCCAAACCCAGCTGCGACGGGGGCCTGCCGCCCACCGTTGCCTTGACCTGGGGACGCGCCGGACGGTTCATGCGCCAGCTCGCCGGCATCCGAACCACGACGCCGGCGCCCTCCAGAAGCGGCACGTCCCGCAGGAATTGAAAGGCGTCTTGCGGGCTCCAGCGCAACGGATGGTAGATGTCACCCCCATCGACCATCGCCTTTAGCCACGGGCACCGCTCTGCCGCGCGTTGCACCGGCACCAACAGCGACAAGAGTCGGTCGCGGTTCGCCGCCCCCGCATAGTCGCGTAAGGCCTGGCCCAGCGGGACGTGTTGCGCCCGTGCGTTCGCCGCTAGCCGGGTGCTGTACGTCGCGAGAAATGCGAACGGGGTTTGCTCATCGTTCCGGTTTTCAGCCAGGTTGAAATGCAACACGTCCGACGAGGTTCCAGGCCGGATGACGGGGCTTCAGAAAATCCTGCACCCCAACCCCGGCTTCCTTCAGTTCCGTCCCAAGCGCCGCATTCATTGCCCGCCTAAGGGCGGCGAGACTATCTACGGTCAAATATTCCGCGCCCGTCATTAGGGGGGCCGCCAAGGCCAGCTGTTCCAATTCGGCTTCGGGGGGGCGCCGATACCTGGATCGGGGCACCGCCTTCCCCCGCCTCCGGGATCGCGCAAAGCGCCGTCACATAGCGCGCACCGAACTCCCGCCAATAGGCAAACGCGGGTGGCAGGATGGTCTCGACCTCACCGGCACCCAGTTGCAATAGCCCATGGCCTGACCCACGCGCGAACGCCTTCTCTAGCCGCGCCGCCAGTTCGCCCGCGAGTACGGGCGCGTCCTCCGCCGGACTCAGTGCAAGACAGCCCTGCGGCGTCAGAGGGGGGCTTGGGAACACCTTATTCTCTACGCGCGTTTACGGTCCCTTGGAGACCGCGAGTCCGCATCTGATCTCGACCTGGATCGTACTGCCGATAGAGCAGCACAGACACGCCTCTTGTGGATTTGGTTCAGGACACCTATCGCTCGTACGGTACCCTCACGCCCGGGTCTGTGGCCGGGAAATCGCGCGTGTTTCGGGTTATCAGCAATCGGTTCGCTGATCGCGCTGTTGCCCAGATAATGGCATCCGGCAGCCGGATCCGGTGTGTTCTGCGCAGTTCCACCGCCAGCTCGGCAACCGCACTGTCAATCGGTAACGTCGGAAATCGCATCAGGAATCGTCGCAGGATCTGAGCATCGTCTTCGTCCTTCGCGCCGATTAGTACCTCCATCCATGTGATGAGACTGATCCCAGGGCGGTCATACCGGGCTAATTCCTCCCGCGCGGCTTCACGCCCCTGGAGATAGTCCACGAGGATATTGGTATCGATGACGGCCTTCAAGGCGCTTTCGGAGAACCCGTTTGGGTACGATGTTTCCCTACCGCAGATCCCCATTCGGATCGCAGGGAATCTTCGTAGGCCAACGCATCCAAGTCGCGACCGCGCCACAGTCCAAAGGCATCTTCTGGCTCCATTGTGGGCGCTTCTTGCTTGAGATAAAGGGCTATCGCGCGACGGATGACCTCGGCCCGGGAGACTGAGCGGCCTTTCGCGACTTGGTCCAGCGCTTTCAGCAAATCGTTAGGAAGTTCGATGATCGTGCGCATCGATATATAATATCGTTATCATATATAGTTACAAGTGGTAGTGCTCGAAGGGAAAAAACACGGAGGTGGGTGGCACCAAATCACCTTGCGGGACTTTTGCGGGACTCCGTACGACACCGTTAGACACTGTCCGCCATCTTGCGTGCAACGGGCGCGGGCAGACGGTTAATAAAAAACAATGGCTTAATATTTAAGCGTACCTCTCATAATGCTGAGGTCGGTGGTTCGAGCCCACCCATAGCATCGGTTTGGTGCCTGTGATGCTGGGTTTAACACCACCTTTCTCGCTCACGGCTTTAACGCATTTGCCCTGTTCAAGGCCCCTGGCTCGAACGATTGGTATCTCGACCCCGCCGGAATTCAAAGCACCGGGCATCGATAGGGTCATAGAGAACCGACGCAATATATCCGTGCCAACCGATTGTCTCTATACCAATATCTCGTCCGTCCCCCCTTGCTTATGAGCGTAAGGAGCGCAGGGCGACTCATAGGATGTGCCGAGGCGACTGGGCACCAAGGAGGAGTTTGGGGTGGCCCGGCCAGACTTCGCTATCACGGCCGCCGATGGCGCGGTTGTAACCAGGCGACCTGAAAGGGCTGCACGAGATCGACGCCGGCCGGGGAACACCGCGACCGGAGATCGGAGACCACACTCTGCCAGGGCGACTGCACGCACCGGATCATGGCACGCCTCGGTGCTCGCTTGTCAGACCCCGCCCATTGTTCGTT
>JBOHHR010000085.1:0-3398 GCA_050725475.1 Gammaproteobacteria bacterium
CTGGCGGGCGGAAGAGTTCAGTGTGGGGAGTGTGGTGTTCGCTACGACGCGCTGAAGAGTTTATGCGACGAAGGAGCGCTTTCGCATCCAAACGTTGCACCGCCTCCTAGTGCGGAGCGTGTTGTAACCACCAGGCGGACGCCAGCGAAAATCGCCGTGGATCGGGATCTCGGTCGGAAGGTGCGTTTTCTCGCCGGCATGTCAAAACCAGGCAGCGATCCGCCGCTGGGCGCCGTTCCGCCGGACGTCTATCCCCGGGGGTCGCGTTGGTGGACAGGGGCAAGCATCTTGCTTTTTTTAATACTGCTGTTCCAAGTCGCTTGGTTTAACGCTCGCGAGGTGGCGCTTACGTTGCCGGTACTTCAACCCGCCCTGGCAAGGATCTGCACTGCGCTAGGGTGTGAGCTTTTGGCGCCGCGACACACGCTAGCCGTTAAGATCCTCGCGCGCGATGTCAGAGAACATCCCAAGCTGCGGAGCATGCTGCTTGTCAATCTCACGCTGTTAAACAGCGCCAAGGCGACCCAACCTTTTCCGCTGTTGCAACTCGATCTTATGGACCTTACAGGCCAAGCGGTTGCGAGTCGCCGGTTTCAACCGCACGAATACCTCGATGCCAGCGTCAACGCTGAAGGAGGCATGCCCTCAGAAGCGCCGGTTCATGTCGTGTTGGAAGTAGCGGAACCAAAAAAACGCGTTAAGGGATTCGAATTTCACGTGCTATAAAGGAAAAATCTCAGTGCGACCCGATTTGCGCGATTGGGCGCGGCGTCAAGAGTTGTTACTTTTGTCGCGACGCATTTGTGGTTATCATTCCAGTCGTATTGAGTTAGCCCGATGGGTGCTAAGCTACCTGCGGGGACGGCGGTGGGCGGGCCGGAATGGAGAGATCGGCCTTGCGACGATCCGTTGCGCCAGGAGGAGGGCCGTGTGCTGTCTAGAAACTCGCATAATGCGCCCTAAGTTTGGCTTTTCGGAAGAATTTATTCGGTGATCCGAGATGGCAAGTTCGAGTGGTCGAAAGCGCGTTCCTATCCACCCCCCTGGAACTCGTATTCTCGGTTCTTTCTGCCCGTCAAGACCGAAGCCGGTTCGTCTGGGTTTGCCCGCGAATTCTGTGGAGGAAACTATGAACTCGCTCTCGAATAGCGCGTTTTGCTCGTCGGGCAGGGTCAAATCGCTGCACTCGTACCGACGTTCTTTGGTATCGCGCGAGAAAAAGGGGTGTGGTGCCTTTTTTCGTCAACCGCGAGCAGCAAAGGTTGGCATGCCTAAAAAAACGACGATAAGGATCGTGCCCTATGGAACACATGCAAACTATAGCCCGTTGCGTGAAAGATTCGGTTCAGGTCTACCTCGATGATTTGGATGGGCATGAAGGCGGCAAGATCTACCAAATGGTGATCTCTGAAGCGGAACGCCCCCTGCTGGAGGTGGTCATGAATCATGCCGGTGGGAATATCACCCACGCAGCGCAGATATTAGGGATCAACCGCGCCACCCTGCGTAAAAAGCTGAAAAAATATGACCTAGCGTTATAGCGGAAGGGATCTCGGGTACCGTGCGCCAGCCGGAGGCAGAACATCGCGTTGACGGTGGAGAGAACGCATGCGTTCGGACGTGCCGGTTAACGGGCGTGGAAATCTCGCGCCGCCTGACTACAGGCTCGGCCGGGCGATAGGCCGTTGACTACAGAATGTTGAGAGCCATGATCGAAAGAGCGTTGTTAAGCGTTTCAGACAAAACCGGCATCGTAGAACTGGCACGCGGGCTAAACGCGCGAGACATCGAGATCCTGTCGACCGGAGGTACCGCGCGGTTGCTGGAGGACAACGCGATCGCGGTGAGAGAAATATCCGCCTGCACCGGCTTCCCCGAGATCATGGACGGTAGAGTGAAGAGCCTGCATCCCAAAATCCATGGTGGCATACTGGGCAGACGCGGGATCGATGATGGGGTGATGGAGCAGCACGGGATCCCGGCCATCGATCTGGTTGTGGTCAATCTCTATCCTTTCGAAGCAACGGTGGCGCGACCGGACTGTAGCCTCGATCAAGCCATTGAGATGATCGATATCGGGGGCCCCGCTTTATTGCGGGCCGCGGGGAAAAACCATGCCTATGTCACGGTGGTGGTCGACCCGGCCGACTACGACATGTTGCTGGAGGAAATCATCGCCAACGACGGCGACACTGATCCGGAGTTTCGCTATGCGCTGGCCGCCAAGGCCTTCGAATACACGGCGGCTTACGATGCCGTTGTCGGCAACTACCTGCACCAACGGAACCTAGACGGACAGAGTGCGTTTCCTAGCACCTATGTCGTGAAATACACCAAGCGCGAAGACTTGCGTTATGGTGAGAATCCGCACCAGCGCGCCGCGTTTTACGTGGGCCAGGAACCTCAGACAGGAAGTGTGGCGAGCGCCATACAAGTGCAGGGCAAGGCCTTGTCTTTTAACAATATCGGCGACACCGACGCGGCCTTGGAGTGCGCCTGGTCGTTCCGCGAGCCGGTCTGCGTCATCGTCAAGCATGCCAACCCCTGTGGGGTAGCTTTGGGCGCAACGATCTTATCGGCTTATGAGTCCGCCTATGCCTGCGATCCCACCTCGGCTTTCGGTGGAATCATCGCTTTCAATCGAGCGCTGGACGAGGAAACAACGCGGGCTGTTCTCGAGCGCCAATTCGTGGAGGTCATCGCCGCACCCGCTGTCACCCCAGAGGCCTTGGCCGCGCTGGGCGAGAAACCGCAGATCAGGGTGTTGGCGGCGGGTCAGCGGGAGCCGTCGCCCCAGCCTGCACTGAGCGTGCAAAGCGTCAATGGTGGCTTGCTGGTTCAGGACCGCGATCTGGGCAACATCGCTCACAGCCAACTTAAAGTTGTGACCCGCCGGACCGCTAGTGCGGCCGAGCTCGAGGATCTGCTTTTCGCCTGGCGTGTGGTCAAGTTCGTGAAATCAAACGCTATCGTCTATGCCAAAAATCGGCGTACCCTAGGGATCGGAGCGGGGCAAATGAGCCGCGTCTACAGCGCTCGCATTGCCGCCATCAAGGCGGCCGACGAAGGATTGCAGGTCAAGGGCAGCGTGATGGCTTCCGATGCGTTTTTTCCCTTTCGCGATGGCGTAGACGCCGCGGCCCAAGCGGGGATCACGGCCGTCATCCAGCCGGGGGGGTCACTGCGGGACGAGGAAGTGATCGCGGCCTCGGATGAACACGGGATCGCCATGGTGTTCACCGGGATGCGGCATTTTCGCCATTAGCGTCAGGCAAACGATTTTCCGATGGGCTTGAGCGTCCTCATTATCCGAAACGGGGGGCGAGAGCATGCGCTCGCTTGGAAGGCGGTGCGGTCCCCCCTGGTCGAGCGCGTTTTTGTGGCGCCTGGTAACGGGG
>JBOHHR010000086.1:0-6729 GCA_050725475.1 Gammaproteobacteria bacterium
AGGTTGGCTGCACGATGAACACGTCACGCCCACGAACGTTCTCGCCCAACTCGACCATTACCTCGCCATCGCTGAAGCGTCCCACCGTCGCTTTGCCCACGGGTAATTGCAGGTGATTTGCGACCGCTTGCGCGAGCGATGGATTGGCGTTTCCGGTGAATAACGTCAACGCCTCCAGCGAGGCACGTTCTCCTGCCATAGGGTTTTAGCCTCGGTGAAATAGCGAATCGGGCTCAAACACGGTCACTAGCGCTGCATTTGGCTGGGGTGCCAGGATTCGAACCTGGGAATGCGGGGATCAAAACCCCGTGCCTTACCGCTTGGCGACACCCCAACAAAATCTTCAACCCTCCTACGTCCGTCCTTGGCCGCTAAAATACGTCTCAACACCTATCGCCGAATCGGGCAAACAGCGGCGAGCGGTTGCGGCCTTTGGCGACAAACCCCTGCCAACGTTGTGGCAGCCTAGCGAGCTTCGCGCATGCCTGCGCCTCGCTCTCAAACGGACAAAAGACGCACGATCCCGTTCCCGTTAAACGCGCCCCCGGGCCGAACCAGTCCAATACTTCTCCGACCTCCGGGTAACGATCCCGCACCACCGCCTCACAGTCGTTTCGCCCAAATCCGGAATAGAAATGATCTATTTTGCTAGGGGCGGAATTTCGTGTCAATTCACGAGCCGCGAAGATTTCCACCGTCTGAATGCGGCAGTTGGGCTTGACCAAAAGATACCAAGCCTGTTCCGGCTCTACCGGGCGCAGACGTTCCCCCACACCTTCGGCCCAAGCTGCTTGCCCGAAAATGAAGATCGGGACGTCCGCACCTAACTCGATCGCGATGCCGCTTAGGTCTTGCCGCGACAAACACAGCCCCCACAACTGATTAAGAGCCACCAATACAGTGGCCGCATCGGAGCTCCCCCCTCCCAGTCCCGCCCCCATGGGAATGCGCTTGCGCAAGGCGATATCCACGCCCAAGCGCACGGCCGCGGCGGCTTGCAAGCGCCGAGCTGCCCGTAGAGTCAAATCCTGGTCCGGATCCACGCCCGGCACGGGCGAAACGCGGCGGATAAGCGGGTCATCTCGTACCCGGAAAAATAGCTCGTCCGCGTAATCAAGAAACTGGAAAACGGTTTGCAGCTCATGGTAACCATCGTTTCTGCGGCCGGTGATATGCAGAAACAGATTGATTTTGGCGGGCGCCGGCCAGGCTTGGTCGCCGCTCACAGGGAGAGGTTCCAGCGCTCAACCGCTAAGCGCACGCGCATCCGCGGATGTTGCATCAGGAGTTTCATCGGCAGCTCGAACCGTTCCGCGCGCGCGTACCCCTGCACCTCCACGTGCCAGCCTGCCTGGAGCAAGCGCGCTAAGCGCCCCTTATCATCGAGGTCGAGATCCTCGATGGCGATTCTTGGATCGGGGATCCCGCGCACCCAATAGCCCAGGCCGGCGACCGGTATCGACCAGCCGAGGTGCTCACGCATTAGACTCTCCGCATCAGTTGAGCTGAATGCCTCGTTCTGAGCTGTGCGCAACGTGACGCCCCGCGGTGTTCCTTCGACCCAATACACGCCCTGCCCGAACGGGTTGGTGACACGCACGGTGTAGCCGGCGTCACGCTGGATCCAGTGCAGCCCGGCGCTCCATCCTTCTTTTTCGATCCGTATCGCCACCCGGCCGTTGAACGACCAATCCCGCAGCCGGCTGATGCGGTCTTGTCGCGCTTCCCAAACGGCTTGTGGGTTTAGTGCGGCGTCTCGGGGTGGAAGAGGTGCGCAGGCGGCAACGAACGCCAGCACTAGACCAAAGCTGCTTCTCACGGCGCTAGGCGATTGATCACCTCGCGCAGCTTTTTGTCTTCGGGGTTATTTTTCAATGCATCCTCCCACACGTTCTTCGCCTCTTTCCTGTCGCCCTTCACCCACAGTACTTCTCCCAGATGCGCTGCGATTTCGGGGTCGTCTCGCAACACCTTGGCCCGTCGTAGGTATGCTAGAGCCTCCTCGATCTTACCCATCCGGTATAGGACCCACCCCATGCTATCCAATATGTAAAAATCGTTGGGCCGCAGTTGTAGCGCCCGCTTAATTAACGAATAAGCCTCTTGATACCGGTCGGTGCGATCCGCCAAGGTGTATCCCAACGCGTTGAGGGCCTGGACGTTATCGGGTTCCCGATCGAGGATCTGCCGCAAATCGCTCTCCAGCAGGTCCAGCTTGCCCATTTTCTCTGCCAACATCGCGCGTGAGTACAACAGATCCGCATCGTGCTCTGCCTTAAGCGCTTGGTCGTAGACACGCATCGCCTCGGTGTATTGCTCCTGTGTGGTGAGGATCTCCGCTTGCGCTAATACTAAACGCCGCGTTTGCTCGCTATCGCGGGCTTCGACAGCGCGCAGGTGCCGCATGGCTTCTTTCGCCTTATCTTGCTGTACTAATACTAAGGCGACGCGGATTTGGGCATCGAAATGGAGCTCTCCGGATCCGATCGCTCGGTACCATTTCAAAGCGTTGTCGTATTCGTTCTTGCTTTCAGCGATATGGCCCAGGTAATAGCTCGCCTCATCCACCCGCTGCCCGCTCTCGACCAGCGTTGTAAAATATGCTTCGGATTCAGCTAACTCATTGGTTTGGATTCCTAACCATCCGAGCGCGTACTGCACGTCGGGATTATCCCGTTGTGCTTCCTCCAGCAACTTGAATTGCACGCGCGCCTCGTCAAAGCGTTTTTCTTCGGCCAATAAGCGGGCGTACACCATACGTAATTCAAACTGTTCCGGCTGCTGTTTGAGCCGCTTATCCACCCATTTTAGGGCGTTATCCGCATCTCCCTGTTTTTGCAATACGCTTATATAGGCCAAGATGGCTTGGTTATCGTCCGGATTCAGTTCGATAACGCGCTCCATCGCTTGGAGGGCCTTGTCGTAGCGTTCTGCGCGCACCGCGAGCAGGGCGTAGGCGAACATAGCGTCCGCGTCGTTCTGTCGTTCAGCCACCAGCCGTTCCATAACCGCTAAGGCGCTCGCGCGATCTTCCTCGCGAGAGAGAAACCCGGCAATCATGCGCAACTTTTGTTTGGCGTCCCCCTTGTTGGAAGACATTACGTACTCCAGCTGGTGCAAGGCCTCTTCAGACTGACCCTGACGGATGTGCATCGCCGCCAGCGCCTGTCTGGCGTCCAGGTCCTCTGAGGCGTATTTAGTCCATAGCTTCGCGGCCTCCAGCGCCTCCGTGTCTTTCTTTGCGAATACAGCTATTTGAGTCGCGCGCTCCGCTACGCGAGGGTCCGGTATGCTGCGCGCAAGCTCAAGATAGGTCTCAACCGATAGTTCCAATTTCCCGCGCTGGCCGGCGATTTCCGCAAGCAAAAATTTATACAGCACCTCCTCTGTTAGCTCGTTGCGGGGGGCCGCTTGGGTTGAAGGCTCCCGTGTCTGCACGGGCGGAGTCGACGCTTGCTCGGGGGGAACAGGATGTGGCGGCAGCTTGGCGCACGCGCCTAGGAACGATGCGCCTAAGCTTAGGATGAATAGCGCAATGGGTATTCGTTCGGTGTTGCTTCCTCCCTTAGCGCTCTGTATCCCGTTCGATTCAAGACCTTTTAGAAATATCGCACTCATGCGCTTTCGACACCTAACATTTAAAGAAGGTTACTCGCGAATTTTATAACCGACACCCAATAATTCCCAGTAACAGCTTGGGCCACCGGAAAAACAAGATGTTACTTGTATTTAATCTACCCTTATTTCAGAATATCACCCAAGACCAGCGAAAATTCCACGTATGGAGTTTTTGCTTCCCAATGCTCGGTGTGTCAAACAAGTGTCTGTTTGAAACCGGTGCTATATGTCCCTTATTTCCAGGCAATCCGCCAACGGTCTGCATGTCTCTATTCGTATTCGGGGTCAATTGCAAAACAGCGCCGGTAGAAATCCGAGAGAAGGTGGCGCTGGCCCCGGCAGATCTCAATCAGGCGCTGCACGAATTGGCTCGCGACGAGCAGACGAACGAAGCCTTGATCCTTTCCACCTGCAATCGTACCGAGGTCTATTGCGACCTGGCGGGCGCCGACTGTTCCCGGCACATCCGGTGGTTGCTTGATCGCTGCGGGGAGAATCGCCAGCAACTGCTCCCGTTCATCTTCAGCTATCCCCAAGAGAAAGCGGTCCAGCATCTGTTGCGAGTCGCTTGCGGCCTCGACTCCCTAGTGCTTGGGGAACCTCAGATCTTGGGGCAACTGAAGCTCGCCTATCAAGGCGCGCAAAGTGCTGGCAGCGCGGGGAAACTGTTAGGCCGGTTGTTCCAATATTCGTTCTCGGTCGCGAAACAGGTTCGCACGGATACCGGAATCGGCAACCACCCCGTTTCCGTGGCGCTGGCCGCGGTGCGTCTAGCAGAACAGATTTTCAGTGACTTGTCGCAGCACACCGCGCTTTTGATCGGGGCTGGCGATAACATCGAGCTGGTGGCTCAGCACTTACGCAGCAATCGCCTCGGGCGTATGCTGATCGCGAACCGATCTCTCGATAGGGCGAAATCCCTGGCCGCCGAAGTCCAGGCTCAAGCCATTGCGTTGCAGGCCCTGCCCGAGCTATTACCCGAGGCGGATATCGTGATCGCGTCCACCGCGAGTCCGCTGCCGATCCTGGGAAAAGGCGCCATCGAGCGGGCGATAAAGATCCGCAAGCACCGGCCCATGTTTTTGTTAGACCTCGCAGTGCCCCGCGATATCGAGCCTGAGGTCAGCGTCCTGGATGACGTTTATCTCTACACCATCGATGATCTGAAAGGGGTAATTGAAGAGAACCTACACTTCAGACGCCTGGCCGCGAGGCAGGCCGATGAAATCATCGCCAAGGAAGCCCAGCGCTTTATGCATTGGCTGCATTCCTTGGACGCGGTACTGACGATACGCGCGCTACGCAGCAAGAATGAAGCGCTGCGAGCGCAAGCGGTGGAACAGGCACGACGTCAGCTCGCGAAAGGGCTAGACCCCTCTGTTGTGCTGGATCAGCTCAGCAAGACCCTCATCAACAAGCTGACCCATGCGCCAACAAACGGCCTGCGGCGCGCGAGCGCCCAAGGGCGCAGCGAGGTTTTGCAGGTCGCACAAGAGTTATTTGACCTAGACGAGGGCTTTCTCGACGAGACCTGAGTTTATTTGTAACGAAATACGACGCTCAATAACCGAGTGCGACGTTGAACGAAGCCGCTGCAGCAAGCGCCGCTGCCGTCCGAACGTGGTTCCAGGCCGTCCAGCTTGCGACGTAGCCGGCCCACAGGCTCGCGCTGTTGGGGGCAGCCGGCGGGACCGATGCAAGTGCCTCGTTCCTGGGAACATTGCACACCATCGTCACCAACAGGCTGCCGACCAGATATAGCGCGCTTGCGACGAGTAAGTAAACGGCGGCCGGTTCGTGCCACCGCAGCAGTGCGAAGATCAACGCAAGGACGCAAGCCGCAGCCGTCCCAAGGAAAGCCACCATGAACCATGGATTCAGCACGGCGACGTTGATGGATTGCATGGCGGCAATACCCTCGCTAGGGGGAAGGCGTGAGAGGGCCTTCATCGGTTGTTCCGCCGGCGGCAACTGCGTTGCGAACCATTTCATCGACTTTGTCTCGGCTCTCAAGCGATAAACACACAAGCACTTCCGTGCTTTTCGTTGCATCACAAATTTCTTTGGGAGTAAACGTCTTGAACTTGGCCTCAGTCAGGAAGGCGACATTCTCCCCATAAACGGGCTTTTGAGACTGCAATCCATTACCGGTATCACCCACGCTGTGGAGAGCGGGTACTCGTGGTTGGCTGCCGGCACCACGGTGGTGAAGCTTATTTCATACTTGAGCAGCCCGATGGGAGCAGAGCGTTAATCCCAGCCTGGATGGCAAACCCGCAAGCGGTAGAGCTCGAAACTGTAGCTGTCCCTCATATCGGTCTCGCGGCGCTTAACGATCTGCGCCGACTTCTAGATAGCCTCTTATCCTCTTGTGCACTGCGCCCGAAGGCGCGAAAAGCAACAGGAGGAGTTAATGAGGCCGAACATCAAACATCAGAGCGATCTATTTCTCATCACCGAACCCCCAGAGAAGAAAGTACCCGAAAGCGAGCGCTCGCGCGTTCTTCATCTTCTGGGCGACCTGCTATGGGTGGTGTTCGAAAAACAGCCATTGACCCCGTCGAGGGAGGAGGCAAGCGATGAGTAAGATCACCTCCAAGCACTTGGGGCGCAATGCCTATGTCTATATCCGGCAATCGACCCTAGAGCAAGTTCACCACAACCCGGAGAGCCGGCGCCGTCAATATGGCCTTCAGGGTCGAGCCCAACAACTCGGATGGCAAGATGTAGTCGTTCTGGACGAAGACCTCGGACGCTCAGGTTCGGGCATTGCGCGTCCCGGCTTCGATCGGCTACTGGCGGCGGTGTGCAAGGGTGGTGTGGGTGCTGTGTTTTCGATCGAGGCGTCGCGTTTGGCCAGAAACGGTCGCGACTGGCACACGCTGCTGGAGTTCTGCGGATTGGTGAATACCCTGCTGGTCGATGAAGACGGCATCTACGATCCGCGTCACCTCAATGACCGGCCGCTGTTGGGCATGAAAGGGACGATCAGCGAGATGGAGCTCGCTACCTTTCGGCAACGCTCTCAGGAAGCGCTCAAGCTGATGGCCGAGCGTGGTGAGCTCTACACCACCGTGGCCGTCGGCTACGTGCGTACACTCGACACTCGCT
>JBOHHR010000087.1:0-5527 GCA_050725475.1 Gammaproteobacteria bacterium
TCACTGAACTCGATGATCTGGTCAATCTTACTGTCAATTTCGTTCCGGGACATGCCAAGACACATACCGCCGGTGTAGACGTTTTCGCGGCCCGTATACTCTGGATGAAAACCTGTACCGAGTTCGAGTATGGAGGATACTCTGCCGTTAACGTCCACTGTACCGGTCGTCTTCTCCAGTGTACCTGTAATAATTTTCAGCAGCGTGCTCTTGCCGGCACCGTTGCGCCCCATGATTCCGACCACTTCACCGGCGGGTACTTCAAAACTCACATCGCGTAAGGCCCAGAATTCAGTGTGGCGGCACCTGCGGGTAACCAGCTCCCACAGCATGTCCGCAGGAGTTGGATAGATCTCGAAGCGCTTCGAAAGCTCCTTTACGCGGATGGCAACGTCGGACGGCGTGTCGTTCACAATACATCTCCGAACATGTGCTTGAGCTTGCGAAACACGCGATACCCTGCATAGAACACGCTTGCGCTCAGCACAGCGGTGATAACCCACGACTCGGGATGTTCGATGCGGCCATAATAGAGTGCGTCGTGATAGCACCATATAAGATGGCTGAACGGATTAAGGCGAAGCACCGCGGCAAACGTAGGTGACACCTTCTCGACCCACGCCGGGAGATAGAGAATGGGAGCAAGAAACAAACCGGCGGTGAGAAACACCTGTACGAAGTCTTTGAGATCGCGAAAGTAGGTCCCCACCGAGGAGAGTATGTAACTTACACCAATCATTGCCATCACCTGTAACATGAAGAGGACTGGCAAGAGCAGAACGCTGAGAGGCCACCCCGCGTCGGCAAACCACATGTATATCAACAGAAAGGCACTAGCAACGAGCTGGGTAATGAAGGAAGCGAGTACACCTTTGACCGGGAGGATCTCGATCGGAAACACGACCTGCTTGACCAACCCAGCATGGTTGACGATCACGATGGTTGCTTTGGCCATCGACTCCGAAAAGCTCAGCCAAGGTATCAGCCCCGCAAGGATATACGTCACGAAGCTCCTCGGCATCTCCTCCGTGATCGCTAGCCGGTTAGGGAACACGTATGCAAAGACAAACACATAGAGGGCCATGAGCAGGAGCGGATGACCGATTGCCCACAGCGTTCCGAGCACCTGACCGGCATAACGATCGGTCAGCTCCCGTCGTGTCATTTCCCAGGTAAGCTGACGGTGGCGGGCCAGAAGCAAGAACAGCTCCGTGACCGCATTTACATGCCTTTTAACGCCCGGCATGTTATGCGCGAGATGGTTCATCTAGACGTATGTGCGAGCCAGTCGTGTCAGCGACAATCACAACATCGTGGCGCAGATCGAATATCGTCGCCCGTTCCTATTAGGATTACTATTGTCCCCCGTGGAGAACATCAAGCGCTCGTCCCAGTGTGAATACCGACTATTCCCGTGAGCGCGGATATGCGCATGAGGCGCGTGTGCGAAACCCATTGGCGCGCCATTCTCGTAAAGCATCAACCGCGAGCGCTGTGGCTGCTCCTTGGTGTCTGCCGTACTTGCATGCTGTTTAAGGGGCGCAACCCATGCGTGACCCCCATCATGGATAAACGGCCCGGATAAGGGCTCGATGACCTGGCTTGCTAGGTAATCGTCCCAGTAGTTGCGGGCGCCTCGCTTGCGGAACAAATATTCCGTATTGGCTTCCCCAGCCCTAATATTGAGAAGCTCAAGACCGAGGTTGTGCGCACAAAAATTCTTGGTTTCCGCGAGTCCCGCGAATTCCATGGGCCAACCACCCAACCAATCCTTTATATCCGTCCAATAGGACATCCCACGAGACTTCTTGTAGTCGAAGATTTCTTTAAATGGGTTCTTTCCCGCGAGAAGCTGTGGCTTAATCGTAGCGAGCCACGCATAGGCCCACTCCATGAGCTGTTTTTTCATAAAGCCCCCTTCGTTGTAATGGCGTTTAATTCGAAGCCAATACTCGGGCGTTGGGTCGATGTATACATCTTTCGTATACAGGGCGATATAAAAAACTCCGTCTGGGTTTACCCTTGACGCCGCGTTTTCAGTTGCCTTCCACATGTCTCCTGTGTGGTGCAAGACTCCCCAACTGTACACTACATCCGAGCGTTCGAGCGATTGCACAAACGCACTGTCAAGGACCGAGCCTTGCATTACCGTCCAGTTTGGGGGATGGCCGACAAACTGCTTAAGCTTTTCGGTCGTATGTACCGAATCAGGGTCATAATCAAAACTGATTATCCGGTTTGCACCAGCGCGAAATGCAGCAAGGGAGTGAATACCGCTACCGCAACCGATATCAAGGAACGTCTTGCCGTGCAGGTCTGGGAGCTTAAGAAAGTTGAGTAGGTGCGTCTGGGCGATCGCAACTCGCTCTTCATCGAAACTTCGCTCTACGAACTCAGCCCAATTCCTGCCGAATTCGTACCGCAACTCTTCCGCCATCTAGCTATCCTCTATTATTTCGTTTTCTCTTGGACCGCGGCCAGAGCTCTAATCGGTTTTTCTTGAGGCGGAGGAAAGTGGGTTCGCAATGCGCTGTCATAGACTTTAAGCGTCTCATTCACCATCCGGTGGAGACCAAACTGTTCCATGATAAACCTTGGCCCGGCACTTCCATAACGCGCCCTGAGCAACCTGTTTTCCAATAGATCCGTCACCGCGTCGGTCAAACGCTCGATGTCACCAACCTCCACCAACACGCCCGTCTCCCCGTGGCTCACCGCATCTACCGCACCCCCCGCTTTCGTTGACACTACTGGACACCCTAACCACTGCGCCTCCAATAATGCATTCGGCGTCCCTTCCTGTCTCGACGTCAGCAAAAAAACATCCGCCGCCGAAATGATCACATCAACGTCCTGGCGACGACCCACGAGGTGAACTCGCTCCGCAATGCCAGCCTCGTCTCTTGCTTTCCGTAACTCTATTTCATACGGACCTTCGCCCGCCACCACGGCATGCAGATTCCGCACCCTACCCATGGCCCGCCTAACTACCTCCATGAATATCAGTGGTTGCTTCTCTTCGCTCAACCGGAATATTCCCACGATCAGCGGCGCATCTGTCGGTATACCCAGCTCCTGCCGAAATCGTTGGATGGTCGCAAGCCCTGGCCGCTCAACAGTTCTAAAATCAACTCCATTGCGCACCACGTGAAAGCGTTCCCGTGGTAGTCGCAACCATTCCGCATAATCCCTGGCCCCGGGTTGGGAGTTGTTTATAAAATGAACGCGTGGGCTGGTGGAAAGAAACCGATACCATGGCTGGTATATGGGATTGCTGAGATACGAGAAATGGGTCGGATTGACGTTCCGTGTAGACAAAATCACAACCGGCACACCCGCAAGCAACGCCGCAACCCCGCCACAGATGTTGGTGTAGTCCAACCATGCATGAAAAATATCCGGCGGGTCCACCAAAAGCTCTCCCCATATGTCTGCGGTATAGGGATGAAAAAATGGCGGCAACTCGATTAACAGATTACGTCGATTACGTGTGCACAGTTGTCCGAATCGAGAATCAAAGCTTGCTCCCGCCTGACGTACAGGGACCCCAGCTTTTTGCAGG
Organism: Gammaproteobacteria bacterium; assembly: GCA_050725475.1. Lineage (GTDB taxonomy): Bacteria > Pseudomonadota > Gammaproteobacteria > JBOHHR01 > JBOHHR01 > JBOHHR01. The sequence goes on from JBOHHR010000087.1 coordinate 3,563, forward strand.
AGGGGTTCGTAGTGGGCGTGGCAACCCTTGAGTTCAAGGGCCGCAAAAACGCGTACATCAAGATCCCGCTGCCGCTCTTCGCGTGCAAGGTTACATAGCTGCCGCTCTGCACCACCCGCGTTTAGGCTCCCAATATAGTGAACAACTTTTGCACGTGTTCCGGAAATTGGGCGATCAGCGAGTCGATCGACTGCTTGCGTTTCCGAGCGCAGTGCTGGTGGTACGGAGGCAGGCGCGATACAGTCATCACTTAATTCGCTTGCCGTTACCCTCATGTCCCCGATTGCCTTCTCGATCCTCGGGAACCGGCTCCTTAGCCAGTGTATCCAAGAATGGAGCGGGTGTAATCGTGGCGCCGTGTCGGTCAGCCACTGTGCATACAACGCCATCAAAATACACGCTCCTCCCGTAACGACCGATGCGCTATGCGTCTACAAGGAGGTGGTGCTGCAAAATGCCTCGGGCGTCGAACGACATTCGGTAACAATTTCCCATGATGAAAAGCCCGTATTCAAGCCGTTCAGGCTATCACAGCGGCTGAACAACATACCAGTAGTCCGATTCATCAAAACGGCCGAAGACCTGCTGAATGCCGAGGTACACCTACCATCGGCGCTAAATCACAGGATTTCCCGTCATGTCCTGCCCTGGTGATGCCATCGCTTCAACGCCCTCGTATGGGGACAGCCCCCGCGAGAACTGAGGGCACCAACACGCGTTCCGGCTCGATCTTCTCGATCAGCTCTTCATAGCGGGCGGTGGGTTGAGTCATATCGGTCAGCACGCAGACGTCGAACTCGTCTACTTGTCGCAGATCGCTCCAGACCGAAAGCTTCAGGAAGCGCTCCAGGGTGCTGCCCGGGTCGTAGGTCCCGACAATACGGATGGGAAGATCGTGCGCCCGCAGAGACGCTATTTCCGCCAATTCGGAAACGCCGGCGAGCAGCACTCGGTTGTGGCCGCGTGCCCCACAGTACTCGAACACTCGAACAAACGACTCGCCTGCTTTGCGATAAAGATCGAACGAGACGATAAGGTACTGCGCGGTAAGCCGACTCTTCTCCGCGAAACCTTTGGGAGTAAGATAATAAAGATACCGGTTCGGAGGGGCATGTTGCATCTTGATCAGTCCCTTGCGCACGCATCGCTTCAAGTACGAATTCGCCAAGCCCAGCGCCACCCCTAGGCGATCGGCGATGTGTCGCTGACTGAGATCGCTCTTCTCCTCTATCGCCGAAAGGATTTCAAGGGTGAGGGCTTCTTCTTTCTCTGGCGCGTTCATGTTTTGAACACTATAAGTTAAGCATCTCGCTAGAGTCAAGACATCAACGGGTCGGGAGCGGTGTAGAGCGCTGTGAAGTGGTGGGAGCGGTCTGGTAAGACACCGCGTCAGCCTGCTACAATGCCAACGGACTCTCGCCTCAGGGAGACATCCAGCTTGGCCGCGCGTTTGCCGTGCAACTCCAGAGGCAATTTTTAACCTGGACACAGGATTGGTGCGCCTAGTGGTGCCGATTCGGGGTCAGCGAGACGGGCGAGCGTCTTGGACCCGACTTGGTGTGTCCCCGTACCGGAAAGCGCTATCGCGAGCTCGGCCCGAACCGTCTCGATCTCATCCCACAAAAGTTCGCTGTATGAAGGCACAACAGAACATCGCGTTCATCGATTTGCAAGCGCAGCAAGCCCGCATTCGCGACAAGATCGACGCGGCAATCGCCCGCGTACTCGATCACGGCCAGTACATCCTTGGTCTCGAGATCGCGGGCCTTGAGCGGCGGCTCGCCGAGTTTTGCTGTGCGCGGCACGCGATCACCTGCGCAAGCGGCACGGACGCGTTGCTGGTCGTTCTTATGGCAAAGGGGATCGGGGCTGGTGACGCCGTCTTCCTGCCGTCTTTCACCTTTGTCTCGACTGCCGAAGTGGTCGCGGTCCTCGGCGCAACCCCCGTGTTCCTGGATGTCGAGC
>JBOHHR010000088.1:0-3253 GCA_050725475.1 Gammaproteobacteria bacterium
CCTCTATCCAGTGTAAGTGAATTAGAGAACAATGTCCTAGCCATTGCGGCGAGCGGCTTGCGCTTAATAGGCTGCTAGTTGCAGGTCGTTGGGCCCCGTCGATCTACCCGGCTGATGTCAGCGCCCTTCGCATCGCGCCGAAGCGTTTGCGGTACTGCGCCGGGGTGAGATTCACCTTGCGGCGGAACAGGCGGCTGAAGAATCCCGCATCCTCGTAACCGACCTCATTGGCGATGGCCTCGATCGGTTGGTCGCCCGATTCGAGCATTTGCTTGGCTTCTTCGATGCGCAGGGTGTGCACGTATTCCAGCGGCGGCATGCCGGTCGCTTCCTGAAACCGGCGCTTGAACGAGCGTTCGGCCAGACCGGAGAGACGCACCATCGCGGCGACCGGCGCGGGTTCCTGGTAATGCTCGGCGATCCACGTCTGGCAGCGCGCGATGACGGCATCTTCCACCTGTCGCGTGCGCGCGAGCCGTGCGAACGGCTGTTGGCCGACGGAATGCCAATCGATGAGATTGATACGGGCGACCTGCATGGCGGCCTCGACCCCGACCGAACGCGCGATCAAGTACAAGGTCAAGTCGAGCCACGAGGTGCCGCCGCCCGCCATGACCAGGCGCTGGCCCTCGCCCGCCACCACCAGCGCGCGTTGCGCGTGCACCCGCACAGTGGGATAACGCTCGCGCAGCACATCACACCAGGCCCAATGGGTTGTGGCTTCCTGGCCATCGAGAAGCCCGGCCTCGGCCAACAGCATCGCGCCGGAGCAGGCCGTCGCCAGGGTGGATCCAGCGGCGTAGCGCTGCGTGATCCAAGCGATCTCCTTCAGATAGCGGCCCGCCAGCGGCTCGCCGGGCGGAACGTTCACTTCCGGGACGAACACGATTTCTACGGGCGGGCAGGTCGCAAGCGTTGCCTGTGGTGCGATCTGTACGTCGTTGCTCACCGTAAACGCGCCCGTCTGGGCTGATACCACCAAGGGCTTAATCAACTGCGGCCCGGGTGTCCCGTCCACGATGATCCCCCAGTCGCGCCCGGCGGACATGAATAGGTCGTAGATGCCATAGACCACCGATGCACTCGTTTCCGGGAACGCGAGGATGGCGACGGTTACCGTATTGGAGCAGTCATTCATGGCCGATCCGTCCGCTTCTTTGCACAAATGGCTTTAGTCGGTCCGGTGTACGTGGCGTATCGTCATCATCGTCCATTCGGACAAAACACCGTCGAGCTAAACCTATAGTGTGAGGTAATGACCATGACTGCATTGTACCGAGCTTCTCATACGTTCCAAATCGTTCTGGCCCTCGTCACGCTCACCGGCAACGCCGAGGCCGGATCCGAGTACCATCAGAGCCAATATTCCAGTGTAGTGGAATTCGACGTCTCGGAGGACGCTAATCGCTTCATCTTCGACGAGACGCCGATGACCAAGGATAACAATGGGAACGATGTTCCCGGCGACACTGCCCTGCCCTAGACGATGAATCCTTAAACCACAAACCAGAGGAGAATACCCATGGCCAAATACCGTAACCGCCTGCCGCAACTGAGGAGCGATGCACTCTTCATCACCTGCGGCGGCCTTGAGACCACGCTGATCTATCACGAGGGTGTCGAGCTGCCGTACTTCGCCGCTTTCGATCTGCTCAAGGATGACGCCGGCTTCGAAACCCTACGCCGCTATTTCGTGCGCTACGTGGAGATCGCGCGCGCGCACGGCCTTGGCATCGTGCTGGAGGCGCCGACCTGGCGCGCGAACACGGACTGGGCGGCGAAGCTCGGTTACAACGCCGTGACCCTGGCCGACGCCAACCGCAATAGCATCGGCCTGCTGCTCGAAATCCGTGCGGCCTATGAGACACACGCGACGAGAATTGTCATCAGCGGCAATCTCGGCCCGCGCGGCGACGGTTATCGCCCCGATACGCGCATGAGCGTGAACGCAGCGCGGGATTATCACGCGCCGCAGATCAACACCTTCGCGCAGACCGACGCCGACATGATCGCGGCCTTCACCATGAATTACGTCGAGGAAGCCATCGGCATCACCCAGGCGGCCAAGGACGCCGCAATGCCGGTGGCGATTTCCTTCACCCTCGAAACCGACGGCCGCCTACCTTCCGGTGACATCCTTGCCGAAGCCATTCAGCGCACCGACGAGGCGGTCAGAGGTTATCCTGCCTACTACATGATCAACTGCGCCCACCCCACGCATTTCGAGCAGGTGCTGCGTGATGGCGGCGCGTGGTGTGCGCGTATTCGCGGCCTGCGGGCCAATGCCTCGAAACGCAGCCATGCCGAGCTCGACGAAAGCACGGATCTCGATGTGGGCAACCCGCTGGAGCTTGGCCAAGAATACCGATCGCTGCGCGCCTTGCTGCCGAGGCTTTCGCTCGTCGGCGGCTGCTGCGGCACCGATCACCGGCACGTCGAAGCCATCTGCGCGGCGTGCGCCTAGCAGCCTGTCGGACTTAGGAAGAACCCTCGAAGCCGCCCGGGCGGAGGTCGCGGATCTGCGAGGGCCGGCCGTGGGGTTTGCAGCAGTTGGACCCTGGCCAAGGCCATCGACTTTGCGATAACCACCGGCGCCCAGGTCGTAAACTTAAGCCTCACTGGGCCCGTCGACCGACTGCTGGGGCGACTCATTGGAGAGCCGCCACGAGCCGTGCATCGGTTGCAAAACACAAGATAACCGAGCTTTGGCATCGAAGAGTCGCGTAAACAAATAACAAACAACCCCAAAGGGTAGGTAGCCCGCATAACCCGCGAGCGGCATATTAAACAGGTGAAATCGTTGTACGAAAGGGACCGCGTATTCCCAATGCGCGAGGCTGTGGAAATTCCACATCTCCCAGAAAAAGCCGCAGACCAATGCCGCGAGCGCAGACAAAGCTATCGGCCGCCAGTCGCCTTGCCTTAGGGCGGGAAGCACACCGCTTTCACTGGGACCAAGGCTCAAAGCGATAAACAGAGGCGCGATCCAAAGCATGGGAAAGGCGTATTGTGGGTGGGTGCCTAGCATGGCGAGTCCCACCACACTGGCGAAAAGGCCACCAGTGACAAACAGGCGCATGTGCATTGCGCCGATCGGCTTGATTCCAATAAAAGTCCGCTGCAAGGAAGGAAAGCTCGCGAGCCATTGGGTGGTGCTCAACACCGCGGGCAATACAGTGGAAAAGCTCATGCTGCTGACGACAAATCGCGCCAGTGGAGTTAGTTCCGGCACGTCGACATAGTGCCAATTGCC